>JBDTWC010000405.1:0-3841 GCA_040006875.1 Acidobacteriota bacterium
GAGACCACACCCATGATGTCGCCGGCCCGCGGGCCGAGCAGGCGATCGGCGATTACGTCGAGCACGCTGCCCCGCACCGCGGCCAGTTCGCCCACCGGCAGCACGTAGAGGTAGAGAGTGTTGAGCAGGAGGTAGATGACCACCACAGCAAGCGTGCCCAGCGCGAGCGCCTTGGGCACGTTGCGACCAGGATCCCGGACCTCTTCGGCCACGTACGAGGCCGCGTTCCAGCCGGCGTAGGTGAAGAGCACCGGCACGAGCGCGAACAGCCAGCCGCCGCCCGACGCGGGCGCCGAGCCCGCGGCCAGGTGATCGAACGACCCCACGCCGAATGTGAAGCCGAGCGCGATGAAGAGCAGCAGTGCCGCCACTTTCAGCGCTGCCAGCAGGTTACCCACGAACCGGCCCGGGCCGACGCCGCGCAGGTGCACGTAGGACATCAGCCAGATGGCCACCAGGGCGGTGATGCTCTGCGGCGACGCGGCCAGCGTAAGAGGACCGAGCGGCACCGACACCAGGGCCTGGTCGCTGCCGGCGATGGGCAGGAAGCGCCCGAGATAGAACGCAAGCACCACGGCGCTGGCGGCGATCGCGCCGGAGAAGCCGGCGACAAACGACGTCCATCCGGTGAGGAACGCGGCGAGCCGGCCGAAGGCGGCGTTGAGGTAGACGTACTCACCCCCGGCGCGCGGCCGGAGCGCGGCGAGCTCCGCATAGGCCATGGCCCCGGCGAAAGCGAGCAGACCTGCGGCCAGCCACGTGGCCAGGAACAACAGCGGATGCGGGACCATCGCCGCCACTTGCGGCGGCGTGAACAGGATGCCGCCGCCGATGACATTCGAGACGACGATGGCCGCAGCGTCAAACGAGCTCAGCCGGCGCTCGAGCGTAGCTGGCGACGCGGGAGCGGTCGGCATGCCGGCGATTATAGGCGCGACGCTACTGCGTGAGCAGTTGCCGTTCGATCGGGAAGTCGCCCAGTCGCGCCCACACCTGCGACCCCTTCTTCAGGAAGACCTCGACTTTGGCGTCGATGAAGTCCTTGTGCTGCAGGATCTGGAGGCGCGCCTGCTCACCGGTGTAGCCGAGTTGCGAGCGCATCACGATCACCTCGGTTGAGGCGCCCGCGGCCAGCGCATCGCGCCGCACCGCCCAGCCGTAGTGCTCGCCCCACATCTCCTGCTCGCCCACGCGCTTGAACACGGCCATGATCTGCACGCCAGTGATCGGCCGATCGGACTTGTTGCGCAGCTTGAGCGACAGCATCGGCACCAGCTTGTTCTTGCCCTCCTGGATGCCCGCATCGAACCACCCGGTCGTCACGTCCTGGGGCTCGAGCACCGTGATCGGACTGACGTCCGAGCAACCCACCAGCGTGACGAGGAGCAGCAGCGGCAGGACGAATCTCGTGTAGCGCATGGCGCGTAGGATACCGCGGCGCGGACGGGGTTGTCCGATTGGCCGGATACAGACTCAGACACCGCCGCCGTCGAAATGGGACCACCAATCGCCGCGGGCAGGTCGGCTCTAGAACTCCTGTACCTGCACGCGCTTCCTCGCCTCGTCGCGGTCGATCTTCCCGGCCCGATAGGCGGCCAGATCGGCAGCCTTGATGCGCAGCGTGAAGGTCGAGACCTGCTCGTATGGATTGGGCGGGGCCAGCAAATCCCGCCGCTCGTTGTCGCGCGCGGCCACCGTGAGGTACTCCTCGGGCCTGAGCGCCGACACCATCGGCAGCGAGTAGTCGACCATCGCGTCGATGAGCGCCTTCACGACCGCGTCGGTGTAGGCCTTGTTCGGGTCGTCGAGCAGTTGCTGGTTGAGCACCTTGCGCGGCGTCGTGCCCGCGGCGTCCTGTGCGGCGACCGTCGTGCCCTGGCTCGAAGCCGGCTGCACGGCGCCGGTTTCGGCCCGCCGGGCGGCGGCGAAGGGACGCAACTGGGCTTCGAGGCGGCGCAGAGCCGCTTCGTGTTTGGCGCGCTCGGGTCCGCTCGTCGACGCCACCAGCGTGCGCAGCGACGCCAGTGCCTCGGCCGCGCCCTGGTCGTCCTGATCGAGCATCGTCCGCAGGCTCCACATCACGCTCTGCCGCAGCACCGGCACTTCCACGTCGAAGAAGACGCCGTACTCGGCGAGATGGAACCCGCGCGCGTTCGAGTCGCCGGCCACGACCATCATGTCGGGCATGACGGCGCGGAATTCCTGATTGAGCCGCGACGCACCGGCCGTCACGGCGCGCGCCAGCGCGCCTTCCATCAAATAGATCTGGTGGCGCAGCTGTTCGCCTTGGTCGTCGACCGGCGCGGCCGGCTGGGCCGAAGCCGACGTGGCCAGGCCCACGACGAGAACCGATGCCAACATCGAAGTAGTGCGTGTCATAACCGTCTGCCTCTGTGTCACTGGGGCGGTCGCAGACTGGCGCGCACGACCATGTCCAGCATCTGCCGTTGCCGGGCGACTTCAGCGCCAGCCCGGCTCTCGAGCTGACCGATGCCCTGTTCGACGCGCACCAGATCGGCGCGCCGCTGCAGGTCCATGTCGCGTCCGAGCTGCGTGACGCGCAGGGCCAGTTCCCGTTGCTGCTTGCGCTCGCTGGCCTCGATCAGGGACCGCATCCGGGCGATGGTGTCGCCATCGACGGCCACGTGCGCGGCCGACGCGGCCGGCGTGGTCATGGCAACGTTGGCCACCACTCTGCCGCTCATCTCGCTGCGCATCGACTGTTCGAGCGCGGCCAGAGCGGGCCGCCAGCTCTCGTCGGCGGCGGGTCGCGCCGCCGCGGTCGTGACCGGCGCCATCCAGCCGGTCGACACCGTCCAGCCGGCCGCGTCGTGCCGGACCTGCACATTCGCAATCGAGGCGCCCACCGCCACGGCGAGGGTGGCAGCCGCCACTTGCGCCCATACCGGCACGGCCTGCCAGGCCGGCACGGACGGGCGAATCACGTTGTCGGTGACCGTGGCCTCGCCCACGGTGAAGCGCAGCGACGGCACCGGCGGCGTCCAGTGCGAGAGCGCCGTCCGCACCCCGCCGAGCGCCGCGATCTCGTGGCGGCAGCGCGTGCACTCGACCAGATGACGGGCCACGGCGTCGTGCCGGGCGGGCTCGAGGTCGTCGTAGATGTAGGCGACGAGCGTGTCGGTGTCGTCGCAGGTGAACCGTGTGCTCATGATGCATCCCCGCGGATGTCGGCCACCGACATGCCGCCTTCTTCCAACTGCCGCCGCACCACGCTGAGGCCCTGGTAGAGCCGGGTCTTTACCGTGCTCAGAGGACAGCCCTGCAGGTCGGCGATCTCTTGAAACGTCAAGCCGTGGTACTCCTTCAACACGATGGCGGTGCGCTGCTCTTCGGGCAGCGTGGCCATGGCGCGCTCGACCGCACGACCGAGTTGGCGCCGCCCGACCAGCGTCTCGATCGACTCGACCGGGCCGCCGGCTGCGGCCAGCTCGGCGAAGTCGGCGTCTTCCGGCATCTGCACCGTGGGGGTGCGGCGTTGGCGCCGGATCCAGTCGCGGCACAGGTTGAGGGCGATGCGGTAGAGCCACGAGGAGAACTTGGCCTCGCCCTTGAAACCCTTGAGCGCGCGATAGGCACGGAAGAAGGTTTCCTGGCACACATCGCGGGCATCTTCTTCACGCCCGAGGGTGCGATACGCCAAGGCATAGATCGGCCGCTCCCAGCGCTTGATCAGCTGGTTGAAGCTGTCGACGTCGCCGCCGCGCGATCGCTCGACGAGCTCCTCGTCGGTCGTCGCAAGTGCCTGCACGGTGAGCGTCGCCCCTTCCCCGTGGGTTCGCCTGACGGTGTCACCCGGCGGCGGCCCTATGATGTCGAGCCC
>JBDTWC010000406.1:0-3831 GCA_040006875.1 Acidobacteriota bacterium
GCCGATGAGCTCGCGCACCGCCGGATCTACGCTCTCGGCCGCGGCGTCGCGATCGAGGTACAGGGCCCGCGCCATCGTGCCCTGCGGCCCGGTCGCACTAGCTTGCACGCCGGTGCGCGCGCCGGTGTCGCTCAACATCGCCCGCTCGGTGGTGAGCTGCGCCCGCTCGCTGTAGTGCCGCGCCACCGCGCCGCTGGCCGCCGCGAAGACCTCCCAGATCGACACGCGGCCGTTCTTGTCGAGGTCGGAAGCGGCGTCGTTGAGCGCCTTGGCGAAGTAGTCGGGAAACACGGTGGCGTACTTCTGGGCGGCCGTTTCGGTGGCCGTGATCACGACCCGGCCCTTGGCCGCCAGGGCTTCGAGAAACGGCGCGCTCGACTCGGTGGTGTTCACGACGACCAACCGACCGGGTACGGCGTTGAGCATCACGGCCCAATCGCTGGCGGTGAGGTCGGGCCCCACGAGGTTGAACTTGGCCTGCTCACCGTCGAATGTGCCGTGACCGAGGAGCACGACCAGTACCAGGTCGTCCTTCCCCACTTGTCCCTTCAAGGCGGTGAAGGCCTTGCGCACGTTGTCGGCCGTGGCCGGCGTGCCGGTGTCGCGGGCGGTCTCGTCGACGAGCTGCACGATCTGGGCAGACGGAAAGGCGAACCGACTCGTCAGCGCGGACGCGATGGCCTGACGCCATCCCGCCAGTTGCGCGGCGTAGTCGGGGCCACCGGAAGCACCACTCACGAGCACGGCCCAGCGGCCGTCGTGTGCGGTCGCCGCAGCCGGCGGCTGAGCGGCCGGCGCTGGTGACACCGTCTGCGCGCTGGCCAACGCGGCCTGACCGGCCGCAAGGGTCAGGCTCAGAGCCAGGGTCGCGATCAGTCGTCGAGCTCCGTTCATGCCAGTCCCATCCGGCGCCGCATGCCCCACTCTGCCGCAAGCAGCGCGATCACCGCAAGCAGACTCCAGGCTCCGTGCCACAGGTCGCGGAATTCAGGCGGGCCGTCGACCACCCGCGAGGCCTGCAACAGGGGCGGAATCTGGCTCACGTCAGTCGGCCGCACGTACCGTCCGCCGGTCTGTTCCGCCAGGCGCTGCAGCACCGGTTCGTTGAGGCGTGGATCGGCCATCTCGGGATCCGAGCCACCGGCGAGGATGGCGCGTTCGGCCGTGCCGAGCATCTCGCTGCCGCGGCGGGCGTCGGCGGTGACGCGATACACGCCGGCGTCACCGAAGGGCACGCTGGCCGTGTAGCGGCCGTCGGCGGCGTCGGTGAGCACGGCCGTGATGCGCCGTTGCTCGCCGCCCGGCTCGGCCACGCGCACCTGCACCTCGGCATCGCGCACCGGCGCGAAGTCATGGTCGCGCACCAGCACCGATACGGCCTCGGTCGTGCCCGGCGAGGGGCTGTCGATTGCCGCCACCGACACCGCGTCGAGTGTGCCCCGCGTGAGCCAGCGCGACATCTGTCGCCAGATCGACTCGTAGGTGTTGTCGGTCGCCGGAAGCATCATGCGCCACCGCCACGAAGCTTCTCCAGCAAAGACCATCGCACGCCCCTGGCCGTAGCGCTGCACCGCCACCAGCGGTCGCGGATCGCCGCCCGTAGCCGCCGTGGTGGCGAGCACCAGGGCACCGGGTCGCGGACCGCCGACCAGCGCGACCGAGGCCAGCGGCGGCAGCGCCGCCCAGCGCCGACGCGCATCATCGGCGCCGGCGCCGATCCGCGTGGCGGGATGCTCGGCGCCGTCGCCGGTGAGCTGCGCCGAGGCGGGAGCGGGTTCGGCATCGTTGGCGGTGCGGGCCACGGTGGCTCTGCGGTCGGACATGTCGACCGGCAGCACCTCGTCGAGCGGCGTGCCGGCGAGGCCCTCGCGCTCGAACGAGCGGCCGCCGAGCACGAGCAGGCCGCCGCCGCGCGCCGACACGAAGGCGGCGGTGGCCTCGAGCTGCTCGTGGGTGAAGAAGGCGGCCTCGACGTTGCCGAAGACGACCGCGTCATAGGCGAAGAGCTCGGCGCGCGTTTGCGGGTAGCCCGCCGCCAGTGCCGCGGCGCGCGATGCCGCCGCCTGCACGTAGAAGGTAGGATGACCGTCGTCGGTCTGACCCTTGCGGATCACCGAGTCGACGTCGAGGCTGTTGTCGCGGGCCAGCGCGCGCTTGAGGAACGTGTGTTCGTAACCCGGCGCGCCTTCGACGAGCAGCAGACGGCGGCGCCGCCCCGGCGGCTCGACCAGCACGCTGCGGGTGTTGTTCTCGGAGGCCACCTCGCCTGGTGCCACCGGCACGTCGACCCGGTACACGGTGGGGGCGGCGGGATCGGGCGACACGGTGAAGACGGTGCTCACCGGCGCGCCGTCGACGACCGGTACGCGCCGCACGTCGATCGGGCGGCCGTTGGCCGACAGCGTCAACTCGAGCGGCTGGGTGCCGAAGCCGGTGCTGAGCGCGGACACCTGCACGTCGACGGCCGAATCGGCCAGTCGCGGCTCCCCTGCCGACATCGCCACGACCTCACGATCGCGCGTGAGCTTCGGCTCGCCAATGCCGACGGTGAAGACCGGCACCGCGATGCCGATCGCGGCATCGCGCGACCCGGTGTCGCCGCCGTCGGACACGACCACGATGCCGCCCAGCGCACGGCCACGGTAGTGATCGGTGACCACGCGCAGCGCGCCGCCGAGATCCGAACGTCCGGCCGACGCCTGCAGGTCGCCGAGTTCGGCTCGCACCGTGCCGTCGCCGAAGGCCCACAGCTCGGTGCGGAACGACGACTCGAGCGATGACACGACCGCGGCGGCCGCGTTCTTGGCCCGCTGCATCCGCGCCGGGCCCGCTTCATCGGCCACGCGCATGCTGCGCGACACGTCGACCAGCACCGGCACCACGCGATTACGCGCCGCCGACGGCGGCAGCACGCGCAGCGGCCGCAGCACCGCCGCCACGAGCAGGAGCAGCGTCAGCGCGCGCACCGCCATCAGGCCGAGACGGGCGGGGGCTGGCAGCCGTGCACCGGCGTAGGTGAACGCGGCCAGGCCCAGAGCGCTCGCGACCGCGAGCACGTAGCCCCACCACGGCAAGGCGACCGCGAATCGCATTGCCGTCTACGGCTCCGGCCGCCGGGGCGCGGCGAGCGAGCGGTAGTACTTCTCGACCATCCGTCGGTAGTCGTCGGGCACGGCGTCGGCGGCACCGGCATTGAGACGGTGCTTGGTCTCCTGTTCGCGCAACTGGTCTGACTTGGTGCGCTCGACCTTCTCCAGGGCCAGCAGCAGGTTCTGCTTCAACGACTCCCACCGCGCGAAGTCCTGCTTGAAGGCTTCGGTGCCCGGCGCCGACACGCTCGGCTGCCACTCTTCGGGCGTGGCCGGGCCGCGCATGTCGGGTGCGGCGCGGCCCATCGACTCCACCTGCGCGCGGGCCTCCCGCATCTGCTCGGCCACCTGCTGTTGGAGACGGGCGACCTCGGCGCTGGTAGCGGGGGTGTCGCCATGTCCGCCTTGCCCCTTGGCGTCGCGCGACGGCTGGCCCTGCGGATCGCGGCCGGGGCCGGCGGCGCGTTCGCCACGCGCGTTGAGCTGCTCGAGCGACCGCTCCACACCTGCGATCTGCTCGCGCAGCTGCTTGGCCTGCGCCAGCGTATCGGAGAGACGCCCGGCCGAGGCCGGATCGCCCGAGCGGCCGGCGTCGAGACGCTCCGCCACTTTGTCGAGCGTGCGCGCCACGTCGGTGCCGATGGCGGCGGCCGCCGGCGCACCGCCGCTCTGTGCGCCCATCGTATTGCCCGCGCCCGCCGCGCCAGCGGGGCTCGTCACCGGTTGCCCTCCGGCTGTCGTT
>JBDTWC010000407.1:0-3810 GCA_040006875.1 Acidobacteriota bacterium
GCGCGCCCGCGAGCTCCGCATCGGCTTTCTGAGTCGCGCCGCCGCCACCGAGGTGTTGGCGATTGCAGGCGCCGAGTTACGCGCCTCCTATCAGGGTGACCTGCAGATGCATTCCACGTGGAGCGACGGCCGCGACTCGGTGCGTGCGATGGCCGAGGCGTGTCTGGCGCGCGGCTATCGCTATGCGGCCATGACCGATCATGCGGCGGGGCTGCCGGTGGCGCACGGCCTGTCGGTCGAACGCTTGCGGGCGCAAGGCGAGGAGATCGCGCGAGTCAACCAGGAGCTGCACGGCACGTTCCAGGTGCTGGCCGGCGTCGAGGCCAACATCGGCGCGGGCGGCGATCTCGATGTGACGGCGAGCGATCGCCAGTCATTGGCGCTGGTTGTGGCGGCCCCGCACTCGGGTCTGCGCGATGCCCACACCCAGACCACGCGGATGCTCGAGGCCGTGTCCACCGCGGGCGTGCACATTCTCGGGCACCCGCGCGGCCGCAAGTACGGCGTGCGTCCCGGGGTGAGCGCCGATTGGCCGCGCGTGTTCGCCACCGCCGCGCGTCACGGCGTGGCCATCGAGATCGACGGCGATCCGTCGCGTCAGGACATCGACGGCTCGCTTGCCACCCAGGCCGTCGAGGCGGGGTGTCTCTTCGCGCTCGACAGCGACGCGCACAGCGTGGATGAGCTCTGGTACGCCGACCTGGCCCTCGCCCATGCACGCCTGGCCGATGTTCCCGTCGGCCGGATCGTGAACTGCTGGCCGCTCGAGCGCCTGCGCGCGTGGCTCGAGGCGCGGTCCCAGGGACAACCCGAGTAGCAGCGCCTACGCCAACGCCGGTTGCGGACTGGGAGTGGCGCCATCGACACCGGCGTTGTGCTGCGCCAGTCCCGCGGTGATCGCGCGCGAGATGGCGTCCTGCAGATTCAAGGCGTCGTCGAAAGCGAAATCGGCGGCGTGTGACCAGGTGACCGCGCCATCCGCCGCCACCACCAGTTGGGTGGTGACCCGGACGCGATCCCCGCTGTGCATGAAGGTGCCGGTGAGCAGGTAGTCGGCGCCGAGGTCGCGGCCGATGATCGCCAGGTCTTCGGTATCGGCAAAGCGCAGCGCGCCGCGATTCGACAGTAGCCGCCAGCGCGGGTCGCCGGCCAGCGCCGACGTGAGGTGCTCAGGCACGCCGTGACAGAGGAACTTGGTACCCTCTTCCTCATGAAGCGAGCGGAACGGCAGCACGACGATGGTGGCGCGCAGCCCGGGCTCGGGCGCCGCCGCGGCCGGACTCTCAGCCGGCGCCACCGCCTGCGTCAACGTCGCGGCCATCTCGGCCACCGACGCGAAGCGGTCCACGAGGCGACGCTGGAGCGCACGCTGGACCACGGCATCGACGGCCTGCAACTCGGGCCCGAGCGGCTCCGGGTCGTCGTTCAGCACCGCCCTCAGCCAATCGACGTTGGTTTCGGCCTTGAAGGGAATGCGCCCGGTCAGCATCTCGTAGAGCATCACGCCGAGCGCGAAGATGTCGGTGCGTTCGTCGACGGGATCGCCCGTGACCTGCTCGGGCGCCATGTAGCGCAACGTCCCGGCCACCGATCCGGCGATGGTGAGCGCCGGCATCGTGACCGCGTTCTCGTCGTGCCGATTGGATTGCCGCGCCAGGCCGAAGTCGAGCATCATCACGCCCTGCGGCGAGATCATCACGTTGGCGGGCTTGAGGTCGCGGTGGATGAGACCGATGCCGTGCAGGCTCGACACCGCGTCCATCAGCGGCAGCAGCACCGCCACCGCCTCCTCGAGCGGGAGCGGGCCGGTCGCGATCCGCTCGCTCAGCAGATCGCCTTCGAGCAACTCCATCACGAGAAAGATCCGGCCCTCGTGTTCGCCCACTTCGTAGAGCCGGCACGCATTCGGATGCGACAACGCCGCCGCCGAGCGCGCCTCGCGCATGAAGCGCTGCTGGGCCACGCTGTCGTTCAGCTCGTCGCGAATGAACTTCAGGGCCACGCTGCGGCCGAGCTGGCGGTCCTTGGCCTCGTAGACACAGCCCATGCCACCGCGGCCGAGGGGCCGATCGATGAGGTAGCGGCCGCATACATCGGCCCCAATCCAGGGGTCGGATTCGGCGGCGGTGTTCATATTCAGCTCAGCCACAAGGCCTCCCGCCCACATCGCTGCAGACGGCATGCCAAGGCAGGACTGGCCCTACCTCGACCGAGTGGGGGCGCGTTCCTCAGAAATGGGAACCGAAGTGCTTAGCCGTGGCAGATCGAGGGCGGAAGCGACGCCGGTGAAGGCGCCGCTCCCGGTAACGATTACATCGTGCAGGTAGAAGCGACCATGCGCAGGCTGCTGACCGCCATCACCGCCGCGGGAGTGGCCATGGCGCCGGGCTTGGCCATCGCATCGGGCTTGCCCATCGTGTCGGGCTTCGCCATGCCGTCGTGGCCGGCCATCCCGTCAGCCTTCGCCATGCCGGTTTCAACCACCGTCACCGACACTTTGTGGCCGACGTGCTTGCTCAGGTCCACAGCGGTGCTGGCAATCGCCATCATGTGCGGAGCCATGGCGCCCTTGCCCATGGCGTCCTTGGCCATGCCGTCCTTGGCCATCGCGTCCTTACCCATCGCGTCCTTGGCCATGGCGCCGCCCATCGGCGCCTCTTCAACGGCATTGCTCAGCATGAAGCTGCCGGTCATCGAGCCAGCCGCGACGCAGCCGGTGTAGACCTTCTCTTTGGCCATCGGCATGGGCTTGGCCATGGTGCCGCTCTGCGCCTGGGCAGCCGTCGTGTAGAACAGGGTCGCCAGCGCCAGCGCGCTCAGCCCGCTCGTCAATCGCATCGTCATGTGCACTCCTCGGAGATCCGTCGGTTGGGAACCGGATGTGGTTTCATCCCACTCAATGTCCGGACAACCGGGGATATTCCCGCGGCCGAGGCGGCGCGTCACAGTGACGGCGGCGTGTATTCGGGCTTGCGCTTCCAGCCGGTCAGCATCGACGCGAAGTTGTCCCAGCCGTGCAGCAGCACCATCATCAGATGACCGGGTATGAACGATAGCAACCCACACATCGACAGGAAGTGCACCAGGCGGGCGCCGTGATAGCCGCCAAACACCCAGCCCAGCGCCGAGAACTGCACCGGCTTGTAGATCACTAGCCCCGTCAGCATCGACACAGCGCCGAAGGCGAGCGCGCTCGTGTAGGCCAACTTCTGCAGGCCGTTGTACTGCGCCAGCGCTGGCGGCTTGGGGCCGAACAGGAAGTAATGCCGGGCCATCGGCCAGACGTGGGGCAGGTCGCGAGGCGTGAACAGCACCGTCCGGTAGTGTCCAGACGCGAGCTGGAACACGACATACGATACGCCGCCGATCATGAAGATCCACATGAACGTGAAGTGCCACTGCAAAGCGCCGCCGAGCCAGCCGCCGAGGGTGATCGCCGCTGGCACGGCCGCGATGAGATCCTCCTGCGGCACCTTGGCGCCGAAGCTCGGGAAGGCATTGAAGATCTGCAGGCCGCTCGCCACCAGCACGGCGATGGCGCCGGCGTTTGTCCAGTGGGCCAGGCGCACCGCCCACGGATGCTCGTACACAGGCCGACGAGTGGACGTCTCAGAGACCGGCATACCAGCTGTACCCCTGATCGCTCCAGTAGCCGTGACGTTCAGGACGCACGAAGGTGACGTCCAGGGTCATCAGATACTTCGCGTGTTTGTAACCGAGCTTCGTGGGCAGGCTCAGGCGCAGCGGCGCCCCGTGCCCAGGGTCGAGCGGCTGGTCGTACATCTCGTAGCAGAGCAGCGACTGCGGATG
>JBDTWC010000408.1:0-3806 GCA_040006875.1 Acidobacteriota bacterium
TGCCGAAGGGCTCGTCGAGCAACAGCAGTTGCGGCTCCGCGAGCAACGTGCGCAGCAAGGCCACGCGGGCTCGCTGGCCGCCGGAAAGCGTCGCCGGGTCGCGATCGCCGTAGCCGGCGAGGCCGGCCTCCGAAAGCGCCGCGTCGACTGCACGGCGCCGCGCATCGCGCGGGCGCACCGAGGCCGGCACGCCGAACAGCAGGTTGCCCGCCACCGACAAGTGCGGGAACAACAGGTCGTCCTGGAACAGGATGCCTGCGCGGCGTGCGTGCGGCGGTTCGTCGTTCATGCGTCGTGCGCCGATCGACACGTCGCCGGAGGCCACGAACGGCGAGTGCAGGAAGCCACCGATCCAGGCCAGCAAGCTTGACTTGCCGGATCCACTCGCGCCCATCACGGCCACGACCTGGCCCGGTGCGACATCGATCGACAGATGCCGGATCAGTTCGCGGTCGGGCAGCGCGATGCACACATCGCGAAGCCTCAAGGTCTGTGCCGTGCCGGTCGTCATGCCATGCCCTTGCGGCGCCGATACAGCAACGCCGGCAGCGTCAACGCCGCGCCGTAGACGAGCAACGGGATGCCGGCCTGCAGCAAGGCATAGACGCCCATGATGCGTGGGTCCGCTCCCGACGACAGCGTGACCGCTTCGGTCGTCAGTGTCGCCACGCGGCCCGCACCGGCGAACAGCGTCGGCAGGTACTGGCCCACACTCACAGCGCATCCGATGGCGAAGGCGAGCAGCAAGGGTTTGAGCAGCATCGGCAGTCGCACACGGCACAGCACCTGCCAGGGCGTCGCGCCCAACGCCGCCGCGCTGCGGGCGTAGCGCGGGTCGAGCGCGCGCCAAGGGTCCGCCAACGAGAGGAACGCGTACGGCAAGACGAAGACGAGGTGGGCCCAGGCCACGGCGAGCCAGTTGCCGTCCAGGCCCAGCTTCACCAGCACGACCTGAAAGCCGTAGAGAAAGGCGATTTGCGGCACCAGCAGCGGTGCGTAGACCAGCCACAGTACACGGCGGGTCGGTGCCTGGCCGCGGCGCGTCTCGGCCTCTAGGCAGGCGACCGCCAGCAGCACGCCCGCCAACGCACTCTCGAGCGCGAGGCCGATGGTCGTGGTCACGGTCTCGGCCATGCGCGGGAGTTGCAGCGCCCAGGTCTGCAATGTCCACTGCGCGGGCAAGGCGGCCGGAAAGCGCCAGCTCTGCGCCAGCGACCAGACCGCCGTGCCGAGCAGTGCGACCAGGCCTAGCGCCAGCGCCATCGCCGCAAGCCCGGCCGACACACGGGCCAACGCTTCGAAGACCCCCGCGCGCACGCCCCGCTCGCACCAGGCCCTGCCGAAGTGCGCCACGCAGACTTCGCCTGCGCGCCATCCGAGCAGCGCGGCAAGCACCAGCAGGCCCTGCAAGGTGGCCGCGGCGGCGGCGGGGAAGTAGCGTTGCAGGTCGTAGTCGGCGAACCAGCGGGCGGCCAGCAATGCCAGCGGCGGCGGGTTGCCGGGTCCAAGGATCAGGCCGACCTCGACGGTCGACATCGAGAACGCCAGCACGGCATAGACCGGCAGCCGCAGTTGCGCATAGACCGGTGGGAAGACGAGCTTGAACCACGCTGTGGCCGGGCGATACCCGAGCGCGGAGCCGGACCTGCGCAGCGCGGCGTGCGGCACTTGATTCAACGCCGACATGATCATCAAGATCAGGTACGGCACCTCCTTGAGCACCAAGCCCAGCACCATCGCCAAACCTTCGGGGTCGCGCACCGTCACCAGGTCGACCGGGGGGCGATCCCAGCCCGTGAGCAGTGGCGATGCCAGTCGCAACAGCCAGCCGCTCGGCGCAATGACGAACGCGAGCCCGATCGCCAGCGCGACATGCGGCGTGGCCAGCAACGGCGACACCATCGTGCTCAGGCGGCGATAGATCGCGTGATCGCGATGCAGCGCGCAGAACGACGCGGCGAGGGCGAGCGACAAGGCGGTGGCGAGCAAACCGGTCTGCACGCTCAGGCGCACCGAGGTCATCACGCCCGGCTGCTCGGCGAGCGCTTGCCAGGGCTCGACCGACAAATTTTCTCCGCCGATCGCCGGCAGGTAGCCGAACGCGGGCAGCGCAGTTCCGCCGAGGCCGGCCGCGACGGGGAGCAGAAAAGCCGCGATCGTGATCCACGGCGCGAACGCCCAGAGCCCGCCGGTCGGCGTGAGAAAGGACGAGCCTGTTTTCATGCCGTGGTGGTCACGGCGTCAGCGTGAATAGCGCTTCTCCCACTCGGCGGTGATGCGCGTCATCCAGCTCGGGTGCGGCTCCAGCAGCGGCGAACCGAGTTCTTCGTTGGTCGGCAAGCCCGGCATACCGGCCTTCGTGGCTGCCTTCCTCGCGTTGCGCCGGCTCGCGCCCACGCGACTGGTGCAGGCGGGCGCGTGTGTGGGCGCGCTCAGCGGCGCGGCGGGCGCGGCGATCTATGCGTTTCATTGTCCGGAGACGGCATTGCCGTTCATGGCCATCTGGTATGTCGCGGCCATCGCGGTCGCTGCGGGCGCCGGGGCTGTGCTTGGCCCGCGGCTCTTGAGGTGGTGACGTGAGATGCTGACGCCACATCGCGGTCCGCAGCCCGCCAGTACCTTCAACGATGAGCGCCGCGTGGCGCGCGAACCAGGATGTCGCCAGAACATGATCCAACGCATCACACGCATTGCCCTTCTCGCCGCCGCGCTCGCGGCCGCGGCGCCCTTGCACGCCGAGCCGGAAAGCCGGCCGTGGCCGGAGGTCGTCGCGCGCGCCAAGGGCCAGACCGTCTACTGGAACGCCTGGGGCGGCGACGAGCGCACCAACGCTTTCATCGCGTGGGTGGGCGACGAAGTGAAGCGGCGCTACGGCGTCACGGTCCAGCAAGTCAAGCTGAAGGACACCGCCGAAGCGGTCACGCGCGTGGTCGCCGAGAAGAGCGCAGGCCGCAACGCCGACGGCAGCGTCGACCTGATCTGGATCAACGGCCCGAACTTCCTCGCGATGAAGTCGCAGGGGCTGCTCTACGGCCCGATCACGCAGGCTTTGCCGAACTACCGTTACGTCGACACCGAACACAAGCGCTCCAACCTCATCGACTTCACCGTGCCGATCGACGGCATGGCCGCGCCGTGGCGGCTGGCGCAGTTCGTCTACATCTACGACAGCGCACGCCACAAGCTCGCCGACATGCCGACGTCCGCGCCTGCGCTGCTGGCGTTCGCGCGTCAGCATCCCGGTCGTGTGACGCACCCGACGGTGCGCAACTTCCTGGGCGCTACTTTCCTGAAGCAGGCGCTGTACGACCTGTTGCCCGACCCGTCGGTGCTGCAGCAGCCGGCGACCGATGCGAGCTTCGGCCCGGTGACCGCGCCGTTGTGGGCCTGGTACGACCAACTGCGGCCCTCGCTCTGGCGCGCCGGCCGCGAGTTTCCCGAAAGCGGCCCGGCCGAGCGCCAATTGATGAACGACGGCGCGATCGACATCCACATGGCCTTCGACCCCGCCGAGGCCGCCGTGTCGATCGCGAACCAGACGCTGCCGGCCGGTGCGCGCGTCTTCGTGATGGCCAAGGGCACGATCGGCAACACGAGCTTCGTCGCGATCCCGTACAACGCCGCACACAAGGAGGCGGCGCTCGTCGTGGCCGACTTCCTGCTCGAGCCCGCCACGCAGGCACGGGCGCAGGACCCGGATTGGGGCGGCAACCTGACCGTGCTCGATCTGGCGAAGGTGCCCGCCGTGCAACGCACGCTGTTCGCGCCGAAGGCTGTCGGCTACGGATCGCACAGATGCATTATAG
>JBDTWC010000409.1:0-3804 GCA_040006875.1 Acidobacteriota bacterium
TAGATGGCGCCGCGGTCGTTCTGCAGATAGACGTCCGACGACACCCCGCGGTCGTCGATCGTGGCCCAGAACGGCGCGCGCGAGGCGGCGAGGCGCGCGAACAAGTCCTCAGAAATCGGCCAGGCGTCGCCGTCCGACACGAAGAGCGGACGACGGCTCCAGCCGTAGACGACGAAAGCCACGTCGCCCTGATCCGGGCCCTCGCCGCCTTCCGCGGTCGCCCGCAGCAGGCCCACGTAGGGGGTCTGCGCGGTCAGGAACGGCAGGTTGGCGTAGTCGAGCACCACGTGCACGACCACCGAACCCAGGGCGCGGCCGTTGACGCAGACCGCGCGTCCGGCATGCAGCAGGCGCCGCTCTTCGGCGAAGAAGGGCGACACCTCTTCGAACAGCTCCCAGCCGCACGACGTCTCATGCCACGCCTGATCGGCGGCCGTCTCGGGCAGGTTCAAGGCGAAGCGGCTGACGACTCGTCCGGCCACGTCATAGAGCTCCACCGACGAGGTGAGGAGACGGCTCGACAGGGAAGTTTGCGACCACACGTGGAAGGCGGCGTCGGACGGCACCTGGCCGACCGTGACGGGATCGGACGCCGTCACCAGATCGGGGACATCCGGCGCGGCGTCGATCTCGGCGAGGGCCTCGCGCAGGAAGAGCTGCAGGTTGACGCGCTGATTCGCCACCTGGCGGGCCAGGTCGTGCTCGATCGCATCCTGGCGGCCGCGCGCCGCGTGGGTAGCGAGCGACGGATACGCCGACAGCGCCGGCAGCGCCAGCGCCGCAAACAGCACCAGCAGGCGCGCCGGTTGCGACCCGTGGCGCAGGATGCGGCGCGCCCGCGGCCACGCCGCGCTCATGAGAAGACCGGCCGCGACAATCGGCAGCGCCGCCCAGAATGCTGCCGGGTCGGGCCTCGATGACCACGCGGCTGCCGTCGCCGCCCCCGCCGCCAGCGCCACGCGCCAGCCGCGGTGGCGCGGCCGGATGCGATCCGACAGCCGGTGAGCGAGCGCGTCGCTCAGCGTGAGGAGCAGCACGAACACCGCGGAGTGGAGCAGCATCACGCTGCCCGCCGACGCGAGGCGCGCCGGATCGAGCGCCGTGAACGCCACGTGCGCGGCATCGAGAGCGGCCGTGGGGATCGTGGCATCGAGGATCAGGTCGTGGCTCGCCGCCAGCGCGCCGAGGATCGCGCCAGCGACGATCGCCCCGAGCCACGGCGCCAGCGGCCCGCGGAAGCGCATGGCTCCGGCTCGCGCACGCGCGCTGCCCGCCGCGCGCCATCGTTCGGCGGTGCCGACGGCCAGCGACGCCAGGCTCACGGCCAGGATGGCCGCGGCAAAGAGCCGGTAGGCCGGGGCATCCGCCGTGTCGGCCGCAGCCAGTGCCCGCACGGCCGCCGCCCACGCCGCCACGCCGGTGACGGCGATGACCAGCGTGAGCACCACGAAGGCGCCCCGCGTGCGGACCGCATCGCGCCAGTCGGCACACGGCCCCCACAAGAGCGCCAACCCGCACGCAGCCAGCGCCCACAGCAGCGCGACGACGCGGCCCCACCAGCGCCCGCGCGCCGCGTCGATGTCGCGCGCCGACACCCGTGCCGTGCCGAGCTGCTGACCGTCGCTGGCGGTGATGTCGAAGGCGTTGGCGTCGCCGGCGTGGGGGGTGACCGGGCCGAAGAGCACCGGCGCGAGCCGGCCCGCGATCTGCACCGGGCTCGCCGACGCGCCGGGGGCCGCGCCGCCGGTGGAGAGCGCCGCCTCGGCGACCACCGTGCCGACGCGACGTCGTCCGCCGGTGGCCTGCAGCACCGGCTCGAGCCGCGCGAGACGCACGCCAAGCGGCGTGTCGACGAGGAACGACGCCGCAGGGCCGGTGAGACGCGCCTCTGGCAGCGAGGCCGGACGGCCCTCCCACGCCAGCGGCGTGCCTTCCGCGCCGTAGATGGTGAGCGCGGCGATGGCGGCGCTGGCGCCGGCATGCACATCGGCCAGGTGGCTGAACAGTCGATCGATCGCAGCAGCGCCGCCACCGGCAGCCGCCTCGACGGTTGCGCCCTGGTTGGCAAACGGCTGCACCGCACGATCCAGGGACTGACCGAGCGCCGCGATCTGGCCGCGCATCTCGTCTTCGACCAGCGCGCGGGTGTCGGCGTCGGTGGCGCCGAGTTGCTGGCGCGACAGCAGCCAGCCGGCGACGGCCACGGCGACGAGCACCGCCAGCGTACCCGCAGTCACGCGTTTGAGGCCGCGGGCAACCGCCGGAGGACAGGTCATGGCTGAATCCCCATTCTTGCAGGCTGATCCGCGCGCACACAAGGCGCTTTGCCGGCGCCGCGGAACCCGGATGGTATAGTGACGACGTCCCCGAGTGATGGCGTTCACCGCCTCTCCCAAGCTGGCGCTGAAGCGCGGTGCGCTGATCACGGCGGCGAACTGGCACGTGGTGCTGGTGCAGTTCATCGCCGACGCCCTCTTCACTGCCTTGCTCGCCGTGCCGGTCGTCGGCGGGGCCATGCTCGTGCTGCTCACCACCGGCCTCGACCCGCAGGCGCTGTTCCGGCTCGGCGCGCGGCGCGCGGTCTTGGCGGTGGCGGCCGCGCTGCTGGCGCATCCGCTGGCGCTCTCGGCCTTCCTCGCCGCCGTCGTGGTCGTGCTGCTCGGCGGATCGCTCTTCATGGCGTTTGTCAAAGGAGGATCGATCGCAGTGCTCGCGGCGGCCGACCGCGACGCGGCGCCCCTCGAGCATCCGCCGCTGCGGCTGGAAGCGGTGCGCGCCGCCGGCCGGTTCTCGCTCGAGCGCACAACCAGCGGCGCGCAGGGGCTCTTCGGACGCTTCGCCCGTCTTGGCTGCGGGCTCTTCGTTGCCTACGCGGCGGTGCTCGTGCTCGCCGGTCTGGCCTTCACGCACGGCGGCACGGGCACGGCCTGGGATGCGGCGCGTCTGGCCGGCATCACCGCGGGGGTCGCAACCGCCTTCACGCTGGTCAATCTGCTGTATCTGCTCACCCAGATCGTGATTGCCGTGGACGACTGCGACGTGGGCACGGGGCTGGCGCGTGTCTTTGCGTTCCTGGTCCGCCAGCCTGGCGAGATCGGCCTGGTGTTCGCGGTGGCCTCGACGCTCGTGGCCCTCGGCACCGCCGCCTCACTGTTGGCCACCGCTGCGCTCGGCCTGATCGCGTTTGTGCCGTTTGTGGGGCTGGCGGCGCTGCCGCTGCAGATCGGCGCGTGGCTGGTACGCGGCTTCCTGTTCCAGTTCCTGGGCCTGACCGCGCTTGTGGCCTACGTGCGCCTCTATCGCTTGTCGAGACCTGGCGGCGGCGACGTCTGAGCGGGCGGCGGTTCCGCCACCGCCACGCCGGGCAGATCACCGAGGGCTGCCGGCGCGGGTTCCACGCGTGGCCCGAACGCGAGTAGCTGGCCTTCCACCGACACGGCCGTGAGGCGCGTGCCGGCCGGTGGTCCGCCGATGCGGAAGTGCGTGCTGCCGGTCATTTCGGTAGCACTCGGCACTGACAGTGCCGGCTTGCCCGTGGCGGCGTCGTAGCTGGCCAGTTCGCTGGCCAGCGATGGCACGAGCACCATGTCGCCGACGAGCACGGGCGCCCCGGCCGGCCGATGGGGAAGCGCACTGCGCCAGCGCAGATTGCCCGAGTGGCGATCGAGGGCGCGCAGGTTGTGGTCGTAGGCCGACAGGTAGATCCGCTGGTCGTCGGCCACCGCCGACGCCACGACCGGGGCGCCGGTCCGAAAGCGCCAGCGGGTGCGGCCCGAGCGCAGATCCACGCTCTGGAGACCGCCG
>JBDTWC010000410.1:0-3800 GCA_040006875.1 Acidobacteriota bacterium
GCTCGCCGGCGCCGCCACGGTCTACGACGCCGTCGATGCGTCGTTTGCGCAGCGCCTGCGCGCCGCGGCCGGGCGTGGCTGGGCCTATCTCGAGGCGCGCCCGGACGAGCACTCCGATGGGGCGACGTGCGGCGCCTATCGTCAGGACGGCGACGCGCGCACGGGCCGGGCCGTGCGCATGTTCGCCGCCGCCGGGATGCTCCTGGCCACGGGCGAGACCCGCTTCCGCGACGCCTTCGAGCGCAACTTCGTCGCCCCCGCCGACGAGCCCAGCCCGTATCACTTCAGCGCCTACGCGTGTCTGCTCTACCGGCGCGCCGCGGCCGCCGATCCGACGCGCGTGGCGGCGATCGACGCGCGGCTCGCGGAGGTGGCCGGCGTCATCGACGATGCCGCCGCGGCGCATCCCTTCGGCTGGACCGGCAGGTACGTCTGGGGTTCGATCGCGATCGGCTTCGAACGCGCCGGGTTGCTCATCGCGCGCTGTGTCGCCGATCCGGTCGCCGCGAGGGCCGACTGCATGACCGCGCTCGCCAGTCTCGACTACGCGTTCGGGCGGAACTCGCTCCAGTTCGCCTATGTCTCGGGCGTGCCGGGGGTCACGCGCGGCCGCCAGCACGCCTTCCACCACTGGCTGGCCACGCTCGGCGCGACGCCGTTCCTGTTTCCCGGCGCCGTCGCCGGCGGTCCCAACGAGCATCCCGAAGTGGACGACGGGTCCCGGCCGCTGGCCTGGCCGCGCGCGGTGTGGGGCTACTGGAACGACCCGGCGATGCCGCGTTCGGACGCGACCGCGATCGACGCCCGCTACACCGACAACGACAGCTGGTCGACCAACGAACTGGCGATCGCGTGGCAGGCGCCGGCGCTCTACAACCTCTACTTCGCGCACTGGGCGGCGCGTCAGCGCTGGCCTCAGACGGCGGCGAAGTAGCGGCGCAGGCGCTCGACGATCCGGCCCGAGGCCTGCCCGTCGCCGTAGGGATTGGCGGCGGCGGCCATCTCGGCGTAGGCCTGAGGATCGCGCAGCAGGCGCGTGGCGTGGGCCACGATCGCGTCGGCGCTTGCGCCGACTAGACGCGCCGTGCCCGCGCTGACGCCCTCCGGCCGCTCGGTCGTGTCGCGCATGACGAGAATCGGCTTGCCGAGTGACGGCGCCTCTTCCTGCACGCCGCCCGAGTCGGTGAGCACCAGGCGGCAGGCGGTGAGCAGGGCCACGAACTGGCGGTAGTTCTGCGGCGGGATGAGCCGCACGTTGGGCAGCGATCCGAGCAGGCGGTTGACTGGCCCCTTCACGTTCGGATTCAGATGCACCGGGTAGATGAACCGGTGATCGGGGAAGGCGGCGGCGAGCCGGGCGATGCCGGCGCAGATCTCGTCGAACCCGGTGCCGAAGTTCTCACGCCGGTGGCCGGTGATGAGCACGGAGGGCACCGTAGCCCAGTCCGCGCTGAGAACCGCGCCGAGTTCGCGATCGATGGCGGCGCGCACGGCCGGCAGTTTTTGCTGCGCCGTCTCCATGTGGAGCGCGTCGATCACCGTGTTGCCGGTGACCGAGATGACGTCCGCGGCCACGCCCTCACGAAGCAGCGCCTCGCCGGCCGTGGCGGTGGGCGCGAAGTGCAGCGTGACGAGCGGCGTCGCCAGCCGGCGATTGGCCTCTTCGGGGAACGGCGACTGGATGTTGCCGGTGCGCAGTCCGGCCTCGACGTGGCCGATCGGGATCCGCCGATAGAAGCAGGCCAGCGCGGCCACGAGCACGGTGGTCGTGTCGCCCTGCACGAGCGCGATGTCGGGGCTGGCCCGGCCGAGCCAGTCGTCGATCGCCGTCATCAGCCGTGCAGTCAAGCCGGCCAGGGTCTGGTCGGGCCGCATCACGTCGAGGTGCGCGGCGATCTCGATCCCGAACTGATCGGTGACCTGTCGCAACATCTCCTGGTGCTGCCCGGTGGCGACCACGGTGCAGGTGAAGTCGGCCGCATCGCGCAGCGCGGCCACGACCGGCGCCAGCTTGATCGCCTCGGGGCGCGTGCCCATGAAGACCAGCACGTGACGCGGCGTCATCCCCGCCCCCGGACCAGTTCGCGCATCACCAGCCAGATGAACTCGCTGTTGGTCGTGAGGTAGCGTTTCCACAGCTTGCGCGGCTCCATCATCAGGCGCCAGGCCCACTCCAGACCGAGCGACTGCGCCAGCTTGGGCGCGCGCGTGATCACCCCGGCGAGCACGTCGAAGCTGCCGCCCACGCCGATCATCAGCGGCACCTGCAGGCGCTCGCGATAACGCTGGCAGAACACGTCCTTGAATGGCGTCGGCATGCCGACGAGCAGCAGTTGTGGCGCCTGCGCGCGGATCTCCTCGACGATCGCCTCGTGATCGGCGAGCGTGAAGTAGCCGTCACGCGCGCCGACGATGACCAGGCCCGGATGCTGCTGTCGGCAGCGCTCGACCAGCGTCTGCAGGACCTCAGGACGCGCGCCCAGGAAATAAACCCGCAGGTGGCACGCATCGCCGGCGGCGAGCAGCCCGCTCATCAGGTCGATGCCGGTCACGCGCTCGGTCACCGGCCGGCCCAGGAGCTGGAGCGCCCACACCACCGACATGCCGTCGGGCACGGCCGCATCGGCCGCCTGACAGGCGCGGCGCAGCTCGGGATCGCGGCGCATCATGCACAGGTGCGAGGCGTTGGCGGTCACGACGATGTGACTCGTGCGCGGCCCGGCGCACCACGCCAGGCAGCGTTCGACGATCGTCGCCAGGCCGGCCTGCTCGAACTCGAGTCCGAGCAGCTCCGACCGCTCAGCGGCTTCCACGGGCCAGCTCCTCGCGGCGCGTTTCGGGATGCGCCGCTTCCCAGGTGTCGCGTTGCTGCGCGTCGAGACGGGCCGTGGCCACGGCCTTGCCCTGACGCAGGCAAGCGTACTGATAGCGGCGCAAGAACGGCCGGAAGCCCGGCTCGTCGTAACGCGGCAAGCGCCGGACGGCACTGCGTGCATAGCCCCACAGCATGGCCAGACTGCCCAGCACCGCCGGATGTTCGCGGGCGCGGAACACGGCGCTGGCGAGGTAATAGAGCGGCGCGGTGCCCATGTAGTACTGCCCGAAGCCGGCGCGCGCCCGGCCGGTCAGGATGCCTTTGTGACTTGCGCCTTGGGGGCGCAGGTGGATGAAGCGCAGCGGCTCGTCGTTGACGCTCTCGGCCAGCCAGCCGCGCATCCGCGCGCGGTGGCAGTCGATGCCGTCCCACATCACTTGCGGCACGAAGCCGCCGAGCTCGGTGAAACACGAGCGGCGATAGAACTTGGTCATCCCGACCGACATCTCGTCGCCGCACACCTCGGGCACGAGCACGCCCGAGCCCGGGTGCACGAACCACGGCTTGCCCGAGGTCGTGCCCAGACGCGGCTCCGCTTCCATGCGTTGCACCAGGCCGGCGAAATAGCCGGGCGGCAGATCGAGGTCCAGATCCAGCTTGCAGATGTAGTCGAAGTCGTTCGGATCGATGGTGGCGTAGCCGACGTTGAATGCTTCGATCACGCCGGCGCCGACCTTGCGGTGGCCGCGGTTCTCGCGGCGGATGAGGCGCAGGTAGGGGAGTCGCGCGGCGTACTCCGCCACGATCGCCGGGGTCGCGTCGCTCGAGCCGTCATCGACGACGATCCACAGCGCCGGCGGCAGGGTCTGGCGGGCCACGCTGTCGAGCGTGCGCCGCGCATGCGCCGCCTCGTCGCGGCACGGCGTGATCAGGCAGTAGCGGCGCAAGGGCGGCGTGACGCTCACGCGCGCACTCCGTGCCGCTG
>JBDTWC010000411.1:0-3795 GCA_040006875.1 Acidobacteriota bacterium
CGCGCACGTCGTCGAGGTACTCACCGAGCCGCGCCTGATCGGCCGGTCCCAGATCGCGTCGCAACTTGGCGACTTCGCTGGTAATGAAGTCGAGGATGCTCTTGTCCCGCGTGCGCCGCGCGGCCCGTTCGGCCGGGGTGCTGCCCACGCCGAACAGCTGATCGAAGGCGGCGCGCGGATCGCGAATCATCGGCAGGGGCTCTTTCGGCGAGGCCCAGCTGATGGTGTCGGTGTAGACGCACGAGTAGCCATAGGCACAGCCGCCGGCCTGGTCGATGCTCTCGATGCACAACTGCATCGACGGAATGGGCGTGTCGCCGCCGACCTTCTGCGCGTAGAGCTGATCGAGCGAGGTGCCGGCCACGACGTCGGAGCCCTGCGTCTGCTTGGGATGTGACTGGGTCAGGAACACCGCGCTCGAACGGAAGTGATCGCCGCCGATTTCGGGCAGCTCGAACGCTTCGGCGTTGCGCACGTCGGTGTTGCTGACGATGGTCAGATAGTCGCGCAGCGGCTCGAGCGGCGCCAGGCTGCTCGGCGTCAGATCGAAAGCGCTACCGGTGGCCTTCGGCGCCCACATGTTCTTCTCGATGCCGATCGCGGTGCTGCCGGCCGAGCCGTGGACCATCTCGATGGCGGCCAAGCGGATCTTGTTCGCCGCCGCCGTCTGCGCCAGCGCCGTGCGCGCCGGAACCATGGCCTCGAGCAACGGCAGGGCCACGGTCACCCCGAGGCCCTTCAGCGCGGTGCGGCGAGAGAGGTGCTTCTGAGTAATGAACATCGATCCTGCCTTTCTTTGTCTGTCGCTCGGCTACTGCGCCGTCGTGTCGGTGCCTTCGACTCGGCTCATGCGGAACGCGTTCGAGTTGACCACGCCGAGCACGAAGGCCGAGAACTTGTAGTCCTGTTTGGCCGCGTCGTGAATGATGCGCCGGACCGCCGGCATGTCGTAGGACTGCACGCGGCGTCCGACCGCGTAGGTCATCATGCGTTCGGTCAGGCTCATCAGAAACACGTCCTTGTGCTTGAGCAGCGCCTCGCGCAGGCCGGCCGGGCCGTTCATCTTGGTGCCGTCGTAGAGCTCCCCGCTCGGGTCGACCGGCACTTCGTTGTCCTTGATGCGCCACTTGCCCGTGACATCGAAGTTCTCGAGCGCCAAGCCGAGCGGGTCGATGACCTTGTGGCACGACATGCAGGCCGGGTTGGCGCGATGCTGTTCCATGCGCTCGCGCACCGACAGGAGCTTGCCGCCCTTGGCGCCGTTGGTCTCTTCAAGCGCGGGCACGTTGGGAGGGGGCGCCGGCGGCGGTGAGCCGAGCAGCACTTCCATCACCCACTTGCCGCGCTGCACCGGCGAGGTGCGATCGGCGACCGAGGTGAGCATCAGCACGCTGCCCTTGCCGAGCAGACCGCGCCGTTCATCAGGCACGGTGACGCGGCGGAACTCGGCGCCCATCACGTTCGGAATGCCGTAGTGCCGGGCCACCCGTTCATTGACGTAGGAATAGTCGGCGCGCAGCAGGTCGAGCGCGCTGCGATCCTCGCGCACGATGCTATCGAAGAAGAGCTCGGTCTCGCGCACCAGATTCTCAGCCAGCGTGTGATCCCAGTAGGGGAAGAGCAACGCATCGGGGCGAATCTTTTCGACGTCCTGCATCCGCAGCCACTGGTCGGCAAAGCGCGTCGACAGCGACTCCGAGCGGGGGTCGACGAGCATGCGCCGCACCTGCTTGTCGAGTCCGGCGGGGGTCTTCAGGCCACCCGCGGCGGCGACCTTCAGCAGCTCGGGGTCCGGCCCCGACGCCCACAAGAAGAACGACAGCCGCGAGGCGAGGTCGAGGTCGGCGACCTGGAACGTCTCGCCGACCTTGGCGGTGACGGGCGGCTGCTCGAGGCGGAACACGAAGCGCGGGCTGGCGAGCAGTGCTTCAAGCGCCGACTGCATGCCGATTTCGAAGTCGCCGCCCGTGCGGCCGCGGTCGTAGAAGGTCATCAGCGTCTGCACGTCGCTCGGCGACGCCGGTTCGCGATACGCCTCCGAGGCCAGACGCTTCAGGATCTCCGTCGCGCACGGCGCTTCCTCTGCCTGGGTCGTGGGCCGGCACGAGAAGATGCGCCGGCGGCTCACCGTGTCGGACACGCCGGTGACGCTGAACGGACCGCTGATGCTGAAGTCGCGCACGTGCGGCAGGGTGGTCACGCCGAAGCCACTGCCGATCTGCGAGTCGGCCAGGGTGTAATCCTGGGGCGCCAGGATGTCATCGGGCGACGCTTCGAACTGGCGCAGGAACGCCGCCGACACGCGCTGCGGGCCGGCCTTCACGTGCACCTTCGGCGTCTGCAGATTCATCCCGTTGGTGTCCTGCTCGCTCATGCGCGGGTCGATGTCGAGCATGGCCACGCGCTGGCCGTTGATCGAGATCTCGATCTTCTCGCCCTTGACGATGCTGCCGTAGAGCTGTCCGGTGGGGATGGCGTGCAGCATCACGCGAAAGCTGTAGTCGCCGTCGGCCGGGAAGACGTGCACGAGCGACACGCCGCCGCGGGTACCCACGGGCGTGCCGTCGATGTGCTCCATCTGCGACTGCGTACGCGGCACCTTGTAGGTGGCCTCGGTCGGGGTCGAGTTGGGATCACCCAGCGCCAGCGTGGCGATGCGGCCGGCGGCGCGCAGATAGCCCTCCATCAGCGCCGGCGAGAAGCCCTGCGCGTCGGCCACGTTGTCGAAGCCGTTGCTCAGCGTGTCGGGCGGCAGGAACGACGTGACGTCGACGTCGAGGCCGATCAGGTTCTTCACAGCGGTGGCGTATTCGGCGCGGTTGAGGCGCTGGAACGGCCGCCAGCCGGGATTGGGATTGACCGACGCAAGTTCGTCCATGCGCGCCTCGAGGGCGGAGGTGAGCGCGTCGATCGAGGCCGCATCCGGGCGTTTCGATCCGGCCGGCGGCATCATGCCGGCGCGCAGCTTGCGGATCATCTTCTCGACGATCTCGGGCTGATCCTGGGCCTTCATGGCGTTGAAGTGGGCGAGCGACAGGCCACCGGCTTTGCCCCGGTCGCTATGGCACGTAGCGCAGTAGGTCGTAACCAGTTCGGTCTGGCCTGCGGCCGACAGTCCGGCCGGTAGGGTGTGCGACACGACCGGTTGAACCGCCCCACGCGCGGCGGGCGGGGGTACAGCCGGACGAACCGCGGCCGGGCGAGCGGCCGGCGTTGCCGGCGCCTTCACCGTCTGACCGTCGAACGCGCGAGCGGCCAGACCGGCGCCGAGCAGGCTGATCGTCGCGATAGCGAGCGCCAGTTTTTTCATGGGCACATCCGGTCGAGTGACGCTAAGTCCTTGATTCCAGACACGAACATAAGGCGAGTATACGGCCGATCCGGACCAATTCCCGCGCCCCTAACGCACTTTGTGGTCTTGCTGTGTCTCCGGATGTCATACCGGCGTGCGGAGCGCGATTTGGCGTAACCTGACACCGTCCCAGGACGTCTAAAAGTGCGAGGACAGCAGCTCCCATGCACATCTCGAAGCTCTTCGGCGGCGGCGACCCTGATTTAGCGGATTTTCCCGATCCTACCCTCGACGCCGTGGCCCGCACCGACGCACCCACCGTAGCCATCATGGCCGGCGGATGCTTCTGGTGCACCGAGGCCGTGTTCCTGCCTCTCGACGGCGTGACGCAGGTGGTGTCCGGATATATTGGCGGCGCGGCCGCCACAGCCAACTACCAGGCGGTGTGCAGCGGAGACACTGGGCACGCCGAGGCCATCGCCATCACCTTCGACCCGGCCACG
>JBDTWC010000412.1:0-3788 GCA_040006875.1 Acidobacteriota bacterium
TCACCTCCTGGCCCACGTAGCAGCCCTTGGTGAACGAGATGGCGCGATCCTCGATTCCGGCCTCGAGAGGTATGGTGTCGGCGTCCATGTCGACGAGGAACTCGGGCCGGCCCGCTTCGATGCGCGCGAACTCCACGACCGCGGGCGCGAGTGGCGTGGCGCCGGCCAGCCGGAGCCGCGACACCCACAAGTCGCGGGTGGCGCCGGGCACGCGCAGCACGAACCCGGGCACGCCGTAGTGATCGACGCGCAGCACGCGACCAAGCGGACCGAGCGGGCCGTTGCCATACTCCGGCCAACTCATGAGAAGCTCGGCCGTCAGCCGATTGGTCGAGGGTCTGGACCCGACCATGGCGCGCGACACCGCCGCCGCGGCACTGGGGCCGTGCACGCCCACCATGCCCCACACCGTGCTCTCGTCGTTGAGCACGACGTCTTCGGCGAACACGGCGGCGCCCAGTTGCCGGTAGAGCATCTCGGCCAGCGTCACCGGCACGTCGAGCGAGATCGTGTCTTCTTCAGCCAGGACGATCGCGTCGCTGATCATGCGGCCCTGAGGCGTGAGCCAGGCGGCATAGCAGCCGCCACCCGGGGCCAGTGCCTGCACGTCGTTGGTCAGCAAACCCTGCAGCCACGAGGCGCGGTCGCTGCCCGAGACCCGCACCACGGATCGGCCAATCCGCGGCACGACCACGGCGCCATGGCGCAGAGCGTCGAAATCGGTGGGCTCGGGCAACGGTGCTACCCTTTGACCGTGAAGCAGCGAGTGAAAGTCACAACTGCAAATTGTATCCGCCGACTGGCCGTTCTGGCGCTTCTCGCCGTCAGCCTGCCGGGCGCCACGGCGGCCCAGTCATCCGTAACCCGGCCGCCCGCGGAGCCGTCGGGCGGCGACAGCTATCTCGTGTTCATCTCCGGGCGAGTGGTCGGTCGCGAAGAGCTGTCAGTGACGCGGCAGGCCGATGGTTGGGTGCTGCGCGGCTCCTCGCGGCTCAACCCGCCGGTGGGCACAGTGGTGCGCCACGTCGAGGTGGTCTACGACGGCTCGTGGCATCCGCGCTCGCTCGAACTCGACGGCTCGGTGCTGGGCAAGGACGTCACCCTCAAGACGACCTTCACCGACGGCAAGGCCGTAAGCGCCATGACCGAAGGCGGCGCGGCGACCGAGAAGACCGATGACGTGTCGGCCGACGCGGTGGTGCTGCCGAACGTGTTCTTCGGCGGCTATGCCGCGCTGTCGGTGCGTCTGCTGAAGACGGCCGTGGGCGGCGAGATCCACGCCTACGTGGCTCCTCAGGGCGAGATCCCCGTCGTCGTCACCGCCGTGGCCGAAGAGCGAATCGAGACGCCGAAACGAAAGTTCGTGGCCAAGCGCTATACCCTCACCTTCAAGCATCCGGCCGGCGACGTGGCGGCGAGCTTGTGGGCAGAGGCCGCGTCGGGAGCCTTCGTGCGCTTGAGCGTGCCCACGCAGATGCTCGAGGTGGCGCGCGAAGACGTGGCTTCCGCCGCCTCGCGCATGACCGCGTTCTCGATTCCCGGCGACGAGTCGGTGCGCGTGGCCGGCAACGGCTTCAACATCGCCGCCACCGTCACCAAGCCAACCGCGGGACCGGCGAAGTTGCCTTCGGTCGTGATCATCGGAGGCGCGGGGCCGGCCGATCGCGACGGCACCGTGGCCGGCATCCCGATGCTCGGCCAGATCGCCAAAGGGTTGGTCGACGCCGGCTACATGGTGGTGCGCTACGACAAGCGGGGCATCGGCCAGAGCGGTGGACGAGCCGAAACGGCGACCTTGTCCGACTACACCGAAGACGCGCGAGCGGTCGTGAACTACGTGCGCAAGTCGCGCACGGACGCCGACCCCAAGCGCATCGCCGTGCTCGGCCACAGCGAGGGCGCCTGGGTGGCACTGCAACTGGGCGCCACCGACAAGAACGTGGCCGCGGTCGTGACCGTGGCCGGCGCGTCGGGCACCGGTGGCGCACTCGTGCTCGAGCAGCAGCAGCACCTGCTCGATCTGCTCAAGGTGACGCCGGAGGAGAAGAAGGCGAAGGCCGACCTGCAGGCGCGCATCAACGACGCCGCCACCGGCAAGGGCCTGTGGGACGGCGTGCCCGACGACCTGCGCAAGCAGGCCGACACGCCGTGGTTCTCGAGCTATCTGGCGTTTGAACCGGCCAAGGTGCTGAAGAACGTTCGCCAGCCGCTGCTCATCGTACAGGGCGAGCTCGATCGGCAAGTGGCACCGCGGCATGCGGACGCACTGCTTGAACTCGCCAAGGCGCGGAAGCGCCAGGTCGCTGCCGAGGTCGTGATGGTGCCGGGCGTGAACCATCTGCTGGTACCGGCGACCAGCGGCGAGGTGAGCGAGTACGCCACGCTGGCCGACCAGCAGGTGAGCGCGCAGGCCACCGCCGCCGTGGCCGCGTGGCTCACGAAGACGATGCCGCCAGGCACGAAGTAGCGGCGGTGCAGGAGCGGAGATGAAGCGGCTGCGGGCAGCGGATGTGAAACGAGCGGTTGGCGCGGCCGGGCGCGCCATCACGGCCGTGCTCGACATGCGTCACAAGCCGATCCTGCCCGACATGCTCAACTCGGCCGGCAGCGTCAGCGCCGAGTGGTACATCGAGACGCTCTGGCACTACCTGGCCAAGGGCGAGCTGCTGGACGGCGTGAGCAGCTTCGACGTCGAGTTCAAGCAGCCGGCGCGGCCGGCTGACAAGCGGCTCCTGTTCGCACTGCCCCATCCCGAAGCCAACGACCTGGTGATGGACTTCCACGTGATGCGCGCGCTGGACGGCGCCAAGAAGACCGCGCCGGTGCCGGTAGCCCGCATCGCCATTCATCGCGGCACCCACCGGCGCCGGCACGGGATCGCGCCCGAGCCGCCGCTCCATCCCTACGGGATCGAGATCCGGCGCCGCAACCTGAACGCCGCGCGCCAGGTGTCGTGGTACACGCTCGTGTCGGTGACCATGGACGTGGCCCGGCGCGGTGCTCAGTTCGCCGACTCGCGCATCGACAGCGTGGATCCGCACCTGCTCTACATCGTGCCGCGCTTCACGTTTACGCCGCTGGGCGTGGCCGCGGCACAGGACAACCTGTTCGTCTTTCCGGAGTTCGCACTGGAACAGCCGTGGACCAAGGGCAAGACGTCGGCCGCCGCGCGCGTCACCTACTGGGCCGTGGCCAACGACGCGCCGTGGCCGATCGCGGAGAGCGTCGTGACGGTGGTGCGCACCAGCCTGGTGGACGGCGCGCGCCGGCCAGTCGACGAGAACGGCGTCGCCAAGACGAGCCGCTGACCCGCTGCGGGCACGGGCTCGGAATTCTGCGGCTACGGATCCCGCCACAGCGCGTCGACGGCGTCGCGCAGGCGCACGGCGGAATCGGCGTCACTCTCGCCCGCGCGAACGGTAAACGGCACGCCGATGCGGATGCGCACGCGGTGGCCGCTCCACGGCCACACCAGGCGCCAGTTGATGCCCTGCGTGCGCGGCCACAGCTCGAAGATCCCGCGCAGTGACACCGGCACGATCGGCACGCCGAGTTCACGGGCCAGGATCGGCGCGCCCTTCTTGAAGCGCTTCACGCTGCCGTCGATCGAGCGCTCGCCTTCGGGGAAGAGGAGCAACACCTTGCCGTGGGTCAAGCCGAACGCGCCGGCGCGCATCGCGGGCACGAGCGACGCGTCTGGATTGACCGGCACGAGATTGATCTGCCGCGCCACCCACGACATCAGCGGCGTCTGGAAGTACTCGGCGGCGCCGACCACGAAGAGCTGC
>JBDTWC010000413.1:0-3772 GCA_040006875.1 Acidobacteriota bacterium
TCGACACCTACGAGCGCGTCATCGAGAGCGACGCGCAGATGTCGGCGATGGCGATCGCGGCGGCGGTGTATCAGCTGGCCATGCGCGACGAGAAGCTGCCCCGCTTTGCACAGGACGCGATGCCGGCGCGTCCAGGTTCACGCTAACGAGCCTGCGAGGATGTTCACAAGTCAGACGGGCGATTCTGCTACGCCTCAAGGGGAAAGAGCGGCAGAGGCCATGCCCCGCCGCTCTGCCCGACGTCCAGCCTACGCGCCGGGCGCCCGGTACTTCACGGTCTTCTTCGCGGCCTCGTCCATCTGCTTGGGTGTGATGAGCGGCACGGTCTGCGACGACACCACGCCCGAGGCGTTCACGGCCAGGCTCAACGCCATGGCCGACGCCTCGTCGGGGACGTCCACGACCACGAACGCATCGTCTCCTCCGAACGCGAAATAGAAGCTCTCGACCTTCCCGCCCAGCGCCTTGGTGGCCTTCGTCACCGCCGCCACGCGGCTTGAACCACCTTCCTTCATGAGTCCGCGCGCGCCCTCGGCGCTGTACGACGCCTTTACCATGTATTTGGCCATTGCCGTCTCCTCGCGGTGGAGCACCGGCCAGATTTGGCCTGGCGCCAGGGGCACCGCGAGTGCATCGTATGCCCATTCATGCCCTCTTACGGGCGCGGTCTACGGCGTGAACGCGCCGTCACGGGTTGCGCGCTGGCCGGGAGGGCGGCGCTCCATGCCGCCAGGAGCGGGCAGACGAGGGCGGCCAAGCGACGCGTCACGGGGATCACGGCGTCGGTGGGTGCAGGCGCGGTTCCCGCTGGCGGGTGGCGTCGATTCACGCGTGGCCGCACGTCGTTGCACGGCGGTCCGGACCGGCCGGTTGTGCTGTCGCGCTCACGGACGCCGATTCTGTCAGCCGCCCAACCCTTGCAGTATCTGCCGCATGTGGAGTTGTCTCGGTGCCAGACCCCGATTCACCCGATTCAAATGCTGACCGCCGATCCTTGTAACCCGTTGCACCGACGGATCGGGGTCGCAGCTATTGCCGCACGGCGCCGAGTTGCGGTGCCAGACCCCGAGCCAGGTCCAGACCTCGAGCCAAGTGGGTGGTAGCATCGACGCCGCCGATGTCCTCGATCCGCACTGAACTCGGTCCGATGCTGCGCTTGGCATTGCCGGTCGTGCTCGCCGAACTCGGCTGGATGTCGATGGGCATCGTCGACACGATCATGGTGGCGCCGCTCGGCCCGGCCGCGATCAGCGCCGCCGGTATCGGCACCGGCATCCACATGGCCTTTGCCGTGTTCGGCATGGGCCTGCTGCTCGGCCTCGACACGCTCGTCTCGCAAGCCCACGGCGCTGGCGACTACCGCGACTGCCATCGTTGGCTCGTCCACGGCCTCGTGATGGGTGCAGCCCTCAGCATTCCGGTCCTCGCTGCGTGCGCGGTGGTATGGCTCGCCATCCCCAGCTTCGGCTTCCATCCGAAGGTGATGCCGCTGCTGCAGTCCTACTTCGGCGTCGTCATCTGGAGTACGGTCCCACTTCTGCTCTACGCCGCAGTGCGGCGCTACCTCCAGGGCATGCATGTCGTAGCGCCGATCGCGTTCGCACTCGTGACCGCGAACCTGCTGAACGCCGTCGCGGACTGGGCGCTCATCAACGGACAGCTCGGTCTACCCGCGCTGGGCGTGCCCGGCGCCGCCTGGGCCACGTTCGTGTCGCGCGTCTACATGCTCGGCGTCCTCGTCGTCGCCGCCTGGTGGGTGGACCGCGCACGCGACACCGGCCTGGCCGGCGTGTCCCGGCGGCTCTCGCGCGAGCGCTTCGTCAGGCTCTGGCGGCTCGGCTTCCCGGCCGCGTCGCAGGTGACGCTCGAAGTGGGCGTCTTCGGCTTTGCCACCGCGCTCGCCGGACGCCTCGACCCGACGTCGAGTGCCGCGCATCAGATCGCGCTCAACATCGCCGGCGCGTCGTTCATGGTGCCGCTCGGCGTGTCGTCGGCGGGCGCGGTGCGCGTCGGCAACCGGGTCGGCGCGAACGACCCCGCGGGCGCGGCGCGGGCCGGCTGGACGGCCATCATCCTGGGCGCCGGCTTCATGTCGGCGATGGCGTTGCTCTTCGTGTCGATACCGCGCACGCTCATCGGTCTCTTCTCGCCGGGCCCGGAGGTCGTGACCCTGGGCGCCTCGCTGCTGGTCATCGCCGCCGTCTTCCAGCTCTTCGACGGCCTGCAGGCCGTGGCTACCGGGGCGCTGCGCGGACTGGGCGACACCCGGATGGCGATGCTCGTGAACCTGGCCGGCCACTGGCTCGTCGGCCTGCCCATCGCCTACGTGCTGTGCTTCTCACTCGGCCTCGGCGTGTGGGGCCTGTGGATGGGCCTGTCGGCGGGGCTCATCGTCTGCGGCATCGCGCTCACTTGGTACTGGCATCGCCGCATCACTCACTACACCGCCACAGGACAACTGCGATGATCTGCGACGCACACGTGCACTTCTTCTCGCCAGGATTCTTCGACGCGCTCGGGGCGCAGCAGGGCTTGCCGCCAGGTGGGCGAGTGGAGGCGGTCACCGGCGCGCTCGGCTGGGAGTCACCCGCGTCGGTGCCGGCGCTCGCCGATCGCTGGCGCGACGAGCTGACGGCGCACGGCGTGCACCGCGCGGTGCTCGTCGGGTCCACGCCCGGAGATGAAGCCTCGGTGGCGGCCGCCGTGGCCGCGCATCCGTCGCGCTTCGTCGGCTTCTACATGATCGATCCGACCAAGGACGATGCACTCGACCGGGTGGCCTGGGCGGCCGCTCATGGCCTGCGCGGCATCTGCCTCTTCCCGGCCATGCACCGCTACGCGCTGCACAGCGCCGAAGTGGCGCGCGTGTTCGACATCGCGGCGGTGACGCCGGGCATGGCGATGTTCGTGCACTGCGGCGTGCTCTCGGTGGGTGCGCGCAAGAAACTCGGGCTGCCGAGCCGCTTCGACATGCACTTCGGCAACCCGCTCCATCTGCAGGGGCTCGCGCTGGCGCACCCGAACGTGCCGGTCGTCATCCCGCACTTCGGCGCGGGCCTGTTCCGCGAGGCGCTGATGCTCGCCGACGTGTGTCCCAACGTCTACTTCGACACGTCGTCGTCGAACCGGTGGATGCGCTACACGCCGGGCCTCACGCTGACCGATGTGTTCCGCACGGCGCTCGACGTGGCCGGTCCGCAGCGACTGCTGTTCGGCACCGACTCGTCGTTCTTCCCCCGCGGCTGGGTCAAGAGCGTGTTCGACGATCAGCACGCGGCAATGACGGCCGCCGGGGCCAGCGGCGACGACATGGCGGCGGTCCTTGGCGGCAACTTCGAGCGGCTGTTTCCAGTCGCGTAGTTACGGCACCTGCACGATCACTTCGTTCGACGGCGCGCTCAGCCCGGTGTAGTTCCCGGCGCGCACGCGCACGTAGTAGGTGCCGGGTGGCACGCCGCTGGCGCCGAACGATGTGTCAACGCCGACGGCGAGGCCGGTAAGAATATTGCTCAGTCCTGGCGCGGATCCGACGTCGAGCACGTAGCGTGTGACAGATGCGATCGAAACAGGGGCGGCCCACGATAATTGGACGCTGTTCCCGGTGACGGCAGCACGCAAGGACTCCGGGTGCGCGGGGAGCGGCGCTGCCACCACCCAGCCGACGTCGGGGATGCCCCGCGCGCCAGCGGTAGCCGCAAACTGCACCGCGCCGGTGATGCCGTCGAGAACGTGGTATTCGCCGAACGGAGCGCCGGCTACCGCGACACCCGAC
>JBDTWC010000414.1:0-3770 GCA_040006875.1 Acidobacteriota bacterium
GACTTCTTCCGGCCCTCGAACGGCGAGGCCGACCCGGTGGGCCTGCGTCTCAAGAACCAGATGGCCGAGCTGGCGATGGTGCAGGCGCGCGCCAGTGCCGCCCGCGCGGAGTTCGCCTCGGCCGAGGCCGGATTCAAGTACCAGTATTCGGTGGTCCGTCCGCCGCAACTGCCGCGGGCGCCCGTGGCGCCGAACGTGCCGGCCATTCTCGTGGCCGGCCTGATGGCCAGCGTGATGCTGGCGCTGCTCTTCGCTCTCGGCTCGGATCTGGCCGGCGGTCGCGCCCTCGAAGCCTGGCAGGTCGAACGTCAGGTGCGCGCGCCCGTGGCCCTGCGGGTGCCGACCCTGTGAGTCGCACCGCCATCATCGCCGCGCCGGTGCCCCGAGCGCCCCGGGCGGCCGGCATGGTCCCGATGCTGACGGCCGCGGTGGCGGCGATGACGGTGCTCAGCGCCGTCGTCAGCAACGGCAGCGTGGTGGCGGCGATGGCGCCGGCCCTCATGGTCGGGATGGCCTGGGCGATCTGGATCGCGCCGCTGCGCACCACCCTGGGAGTGGCCATGTTCCTCGGCCTTGCCTCCGACCGTCCGGGCGACACCGAAGGCTTGTGGTCGTCGCCGTTGTCGATCGTCGGCGGCCTGCTCTTCCACAACCTCAATCACGTCGTGGGCATCGAGGCGCTGAAGTTCAGCGGCGTGTTCGCGCTCGTCGGCGTGCTGCTCGGCGTGCGCGTGTATCGCTGCCTGACTGGGCGTGAGCGCGACACGGCCGACAGCTTGACCCTGGCGGCGCCGCTGCGCTGGGCCCTGGGCGTGGCCTTGGTCACGGTGTTCGCGCTCGTCGCCATCGGGGTGGCGCGCGGCGGCGACGTGCAGATGGCCAAAGTGCAGGTGCAGGCCTACCTGCAGTTACTGGCCGTGGCGTATCTCTTCGGGGTCAGCCTTCGCGGCACCCGCGACTACCGCTGGCTGGGCGGCGTGATCGTGGCCTCGGCGTCGATCAAGGCGCTCATGGCGCTGTGGATTCGTGCCACGTTGCCGTCGAGCTACCTCGATCACTGGGGCCACTTCACCGAGATGGAGTACGCCACCAATCACGGCGACTCGCTGCTCTTCGTGTGCGCCGCCGCCGTGCTCATCGGACCACTCTTCCACTACCCGACCAGGCGGCAGCTGACGGCCTTCGCCCTGGTCATGCCGCTGGTCGTCGCCGGCTTGATTGCCAACGACCGGCGCATCGCCTGGGTGCAGCTCGGGCTGGTTGTCGCGGCGTTCTTCCTGATGAATCCCGCGTCGGCGCCGTCGCGCCGCGTGGCCCGCACGGTGGTGCTGCTCTCGCCGCTGCTGCTCGCCTACACCACGGTGGGCTGGTTCTCGTCGTCGCGCGTCTTCGCCCCGGTGGGCTTCGTGCGCAACATCGTCGAGCCGGAGCGCACCGACGGCAGCCTCGACCGCTCGACCCTGTTCCGCGACGTAGAGAATTTCAACCTGGTGCAGACCTTCATGCCCAACCCGATCGCAGGCGCCGGCTTCGGCCATCCGTTCACGCAGACGGTCAAGGGCGACGCGCTGCCCGATTTCACCGACTACGAGTTCCTGCCTCACAACTCGATGCTGGCCTTGTGGGCGTTCACCGGGTTGGCGGGATTCTCAGGGCTCATCGGGGTGCTCGTGGTCGGCGCGCTGCTCGCGGTGCGATCGCGGGCCGCGGCCGTCACGGCGGACCAGGCCATCGCCGCAGTGGCCGCGCTTGGCTGCATGGGCGGCTACGTCGTGCACCTCTGGGCCGACATCGGCTTCACCGAAGCGCCCACGATTTTTCTGGTCGGGCTGGCCCTTGCCATGTCCGGACAACTCGCGGTCGCGACCGGGGCGTGGCCCACCGCCTCGTCGGTGGGGGCGTCGGCGCCCCGTCGGCAATCCTTCGGAGCGCCAACACGATGACGGAATCACACGAGGTGGAATGGCAGCGTCTCTGGTTCACCCTGCAAACAAGAGGCTGGACGTCGTTGGCGGTGGTTGGCATCGATGATGCAAAACTGGCCGTGGACGTGGCCAATCGGATCGCAGAGGTAGGTAGTGTGGGTAAAAAATCACCCATTCGAGTGATTTCTGCTCTTGGTGTGGCCATGCCCGACATCGACGCGGTCGTGAGCAGGCTGGCGGAGCCGGTACAGACCATCGTGGCGTGCGATTCCCCGAGGGCCAATCCGGCGATGCTCCCGATTGTCCATGCCACCTCAGGCGTTGTGCTGGTCGTGCGGCTGGGGCACACGTCACTCGAGGCGGTACGCAGAACCGTCGATGGCGTCGGACGTGACCATGTCGTTGCCACCGTGTCGATCGGCTGAGAGAAATCATCGTGTTCGAGAGCGCATCACCCCAACTCACTTCCGGCATCGTGCTCGCGGGGACCTTCCCGTGGGCCAATTCGCTGTTCGAGCAGCTCGCGCCGCGGCCGCTCGTGCCGGTGGCGCACCGCCCGCTCATCGAGTTCGCCCTGTCGTGGCTCCAGACCGGCGGCGTGCGCCAGGTCGTGATCTGCGGCAACCGGAACAGCCGTGCGCTCGAAGCGCAGATCGCGCGCGGGCCCTCGGCCGCGCTCGAGCTCTCCTACCTGGAAGACAGCATGCCGCGCGGGGCCGCGGGTTGCGCGCGCGATGCCGCGATGTCGTGCCACGCCGACCGCTTCGTGGTCACCGATGCCGCCGCGATTCCCACGCTCGACCTGCGGGAACTGCTCGCGGTTCACGACCGCTCCGGCGCCGCGCTCACGCTGGCCGTGTACGACGAGGCCCGGAGCGGCGGGCGCTCGCCCTTGCACGCGCCGGCCGGAATCTACGTGATCGACCGGCGAATCCTCGAGTCGGTCGCGCTCCGCGGCTTTGTCGACATCAAGGAACATCTCATTCCCCGGCTGGTGCGCGCCGGCGAGCGGATTGCCACCTACGCCGTCGACGGCGCCGTGGCCCGGGTGCTGAACGCGCACACCTACCTCGCCGTGCACGACATCGTGACTGCGCGCACCACCTCGGCGATCGACCTGCGCCCCGGCTACGACCCGCAGGGCCAGGCCCTGGTGCATCGCGACGCGATCGTCGAACCCGGCGTGACCTTCGTCGGTCCGGTGCTCGTGGCGGCGGGCGCCCGGATCGAGGCCGGAGCCGTACTCATCGGACCGACCTCGATCGGCTGCGACGCCACGGTCGGCGCTGGCGCTCTGGTCTCCCGGTCGGCCGTGTGGCGGCGGTCGCGCATCGGCGCCGGAGCCTTCCTCGATCGATCGATTCTGGGCGACGACAGCATCGTCGCCGCGGGCCGTCAGTTCAACCGTGCGGTCGTCGCCGGTGAAGCTCGGCGCGCTATGGTCTCGGTGCCTGCCTCTCATTCTCCCCGGTCAGCAGCCTGATCCGACCATGACGGTCTGGCCCGTACTACTGGACTCTCGGCCCGACTACGTCGGTGCCTCGTGCGACGAGGCGACGCTGCTCGGTGCGTCCATGGGCCGCAGCCAGCTGGTGTCGCTCCTTACGCGCCAGATTGCGGCCGTCAGCGATGCCACCCCGACCATCGTCTCGCCGGCCGGCGCGTCGCCCAGCTATCGCATCAGCATGGCGGCCCTGGCGCCCGGCGCAACGGTCGTGACCTCCGCGCAGGAACTGGCCTCCGTCGTCGCGGGCGCCGGCCCGCGCGACCTGCTGCTGTTGGTCGATCCTCGCTGTCTGCCGGTGAGCGGCTGGCAACTGCCGGCGCTGCTGGCCGAGGCCGCCG
>JBDTWC010000415.1:0-3767 GCA_040006875.1 Acidobacteriota bacterium
GAGCCACGCCGTGGTGCTCGTGGACGAGGCGTACCACGACTTCCAGGGCACCAACCTGCTGCATCTCACGCGGGAATACCCGAACGTGATGGTCGGTCGCACGTTCTCGAAGGCGCACGGCCTCGCCGGCATGCGCGTCGGCGTGCTGATCGCGCCGCCAGCGTTGCTCGAGCCGATTCGCTACGTGATGCCGCTCATCAACCTGAACGCGGTCGCCGTCACCGCGCTGCGCGCCGCGCTCACCGACACCGACTACGTGCCGTGGTCGGTGGCGCAGGCCACCGAGTCGAAGGCGCTGCTCTATGAGGCGCTGACGCGTCTCGGTCTGAAGTTCTGGCCGAGCGCCGCCAACTTCGTGCTCGTGCACGGCGGCGAGCGCACGCCCGAGCTCGTCAGCGGCCTGATCGCGCGCGGCGTGCTGGTGCGCGATCGCAGCAACGAACCGGGCTGCGCCGGCTGCTTCCGCGTCACCGCTGGCGTCGCGGAGCACACGCGCAAGGCCGTAGCGGTGCTGGAGGAGCTGTGCGCAAAGCCCTGATCGACCGCAAGACGGCGGAGACACACGTCAAGGTGGCGCTGACTCTCGAGGGGCGCGGCCGGTTCGCCAACCGCACCGGCGTGCGCTTCCTCGACCACATGCTGGATCTGGTGGCCCGTCACGGCGCCTTCGATCTGTCGGTGCAGGCCGACGGCGATCTCGACGTCGATCAGCATCACACCGTGGAAGACATCGGCATCGCCCTCGGCCAGGCGGTCGACCAGGCGCTCGGCGATCGCAAGGGCATCAACCGCGCCGGCTACTTCGTGATGCCGATGGACGAGACGCTGGCCGTGGTCGCCATCGACCTCGGCGGCCGTCCGCACACGGTCGTGGACACGAAAGTGCGCGTGCGCCTGGTCGGCGATCTACAGACCGAGCTGGTCACCGACTTCTTCGAGGGGTTCGCCACGGCGGCGCGCGCCAACGTGCACGTGAAGGTGATGCACGGCCGCTCGAACCACCACAAGATCGAAGCGTCGTTCAAGGCGTTCGCGCGCGCGCTGCGCGTGGCCTGCGCCAGGGATGCACGCATGGCCAAGATGCTGCCGAGCACCAAGGGCCTGCTGTGAGTTGGACGGCGACGTCATCCACGCTCGTGGCCGCGGTCGTCATCGCGGCGCTGGTGCAGCCGCTGGCGGCTCGACGCGCCATCCCAGGACCGACGCCGCCATCCGGTGACGCGCGATTTGCCGGAGGCTATCGCGCCGTCTGGGCGACCGGGGATCCACTCGCCTCTTTCGTGCGCGAAGGCGATCGGCTGGTCGACGTCGTGCGCATGTCCGAAGCCGTGCCGAGCATTCCGCCGACCGTCGAGGGCTATCTCGCTCGCGAGGTTCGCGGCAGCGCGTGGCGAGCCGTTGTGACGGTCGTCGATCTGGAGTCGGCTCCGCCAGGAGCGCGAGGGGAGCTCCTGCCGGGCGTCTTCGCCGGCTCCACATCGATCTACCCGGCCCTGCTGCGGATTCGTGTGCGGGTCGATGACCTGATCAGCCGCCGCCCAGAATTCGTGCTCTCGCGATGGCGCTCGTCCTTCGCGCCCGCCGAGGGAACCTCGACGGTGGCCGTTGGCATGCACGTGACCATCTCCTACAAGGGCGGGGGCGAGTTCGCCGTGGGCCCAACCCTGGTCCGGTCGCGGCAGGACTGGGAGCGCCTGCCGGTGCGCGGCCGCCGCTATCTCTGGTTTTTGAACACCTCCTCCTCTGCCATCGACGGCGGCAACGCGACCAACGTCATCGACATCACCGAGCCGATGGCCCAACCAATGGCCCGGGTCGACGGCTGGACGGCGCGACCGCGCTACCGCAGCGACTGGATGGTCGAGCACGTCCGCCAGCAATCCACGGTGGCCGATGCCGAGTACGTGGCTCGCATGACGGCTGTCCAGACCGAGTCGAACCCACCGAGATTCATGCGATGAGCATTGCTCTGGTCGACTACGGCGCCGGCAACCTCACGTCGGTGCGCAAGGCGCTGGCGGCAGTGGGCGCGGACGTGTTTACTCCCGCCGGACCCGAGGAGCTCGCTCGCGCGGCTGGGGTGATCGTACCCGGTGTGGGTCATTTCGGATCAACGCGCACGCTCGATCGGGCGTGGCGGCACGCAATTCTCGAACGGCTCGATGCCGGGCGCCCGCTGCTCGGCATCTGCGTCGGCCTGCAGTGGCTGTTTGCCGGCAGCAGCGAAGCGCCTGATGTGCCTGGCTTCGGTGTGTGTCAGGGCATGTGCACGCGGTTACCCGACGCCGAGCCGGTCACGAGCGCGCGACAGAAGGTGCCGCACGTGGGCTGGAACACGCTGGCATTGCCGCGCTGGTCGAACCTCTTTGCCGGCATCGCCGACGGATCGTATGTCTACTTCACGCACTCCTACGCGGCGCCGCTGGCTCGCGGCACGGTGGCCACGAGCAGCTACGGCGTCGAGTTCACGGCCGCGGTGCAGGACGGTCTCGTGTCGGGCGTGCAGTTCCACCCCGAGAAGTCGGGGCAAGTCGGTCTGCAAGTGCTGCGCAACTGGCTGACGGAGATCCGCTGATGCTGGCCAAACGCATCATCGCGTGCCTCGACGTGCGCGACGGCGTCGTGGTGAAGGGCGTGCAGTTTGCAGGGCTCCGCGCTGCTGGCGATCCGGCGGGACTGGCGCGGCGCTACGACGTGGAAGGTATCGACGAAGTCGTGATCCTCGATGTGACGGCCACCCTCGAAGCGAGGCAGGCCCGCGCCCACACCATTCAGGCGGTGGCGCGCGAGCTGTTCCTGCCGTTGTGCGTGGGCGGCGGCATCCGCACCGAAGACGACGCTGCGGCCGCCATCGACGCGGGCGCCGACAAGGTCAGCCTCAACTCGGCGGCGCTCGCCGATCCCGCGCTGATCACGCGCCTGGCCGATCGCTACGGCAGTCAGGCGGTGGTCGTGGCGATCGACGCCAAGGACGTAGACGAACACTGGATCGCCTTCACCCGCAGCGGCTCGGCCGCCTCGACTCGCGAGGTCGTCGACTGGGCGCGCGAAGCGACCTCGCGCGGCGCCGGCGAGATCCTGCTCACCTCGATGGATCGCGACGGCACCAAATCGGGCTTCGACTGCGCCCTCACCGCGGCCGTGTCGGATGCGGTGTCGATTCCGGTCATCGCGTCGGGCGGCGCCGGCTCGTTCGACCACTTCGCCGAGGTGTTCACGACCGGCCGAGCCGACGCGGCCCTCGCTGCCTCGATCTTCCACTTCAGCACGCACGGCGTCACCGAGCTGAAGCAGTTCCTGGCCGCGCGCGGCGTCCCCGTTCGCGTGTAAAGGGGTCTGACCCCGGTGGCATGACGCTTGCGCGAAATACGTGCCGTCGGGGTCAGACCCCGAGCGAGCTACGCCAGCGCGGTCTTGAACAGCACCAGCAGTCGCGACCACGCGCGTTCCGCGAGCTGCTCGTTGTAGACCGCTGAATCGGGTGGGCACCAGCCGTGCGCGGCGGCGTAGACCTCGATCTCGGCCGGCAATTTCGCCTTCGCGTAGGTGTCCTTCAGCACGTCCTTGGCGGTCGGGTCGCGCTGGTCGTCGTTCTGGGCCACGCAGAACAGGAACGACGCCTTCATCTTGGGCACGAGCAGGTGTGGGCTGTCGGGGTCCTTCGTGACCAGACCCCCGCCATGGAACGAGCCGCCAGCGCCGACGCGCTCGGGCACGGCCGCCGCGGTGCGCATTACGATCGGTCCACCCATGCAGTAGCCGGTGGT
>JBDTWC010000416.1:0-3764 GCA_040006875.1 Acidobacteriota bacterium
GTGGTCGAGCCCTCAGCGTTCCTGCACGAAGTGCGCGCGCTGGCGCCGCCGCGCCAGGTCGTGCCGCTCGACGTCACGACCCGCATCTTCCCCTGGGAAGCGCTGGCGTTCGATCCGCCGGCGCCCGACGCGCTGCGCGAGCCGGCGAGCGCCTGGGCGCGGCTCCGGATGTTGCGCACGACCGGCGCGGCTCCGCAGTATCACGGCGCTGCGGGACCGTGGCTGCTGCCGCGCGTCTCGGTGAGCCGTCTCGAACGCTATCAGGACTGTCCGTTCAAGTTCTACGCGTCGCAGGTGCTCAGTCTCGAAGAGCCGCCAGAGGACGATGACAGTCGCACGCCACTCGAGCGCGGCCTGTTCCTGCACGAGCTCTTCGAACGGTTCTTTGCCGCCTGGAAGGCGGCTGGCCACGCGTCGATCACCGCGGAGTTGCTGCCCGAGGCGCACCGGCTCTTCGCCGCCAGCGCCGCGCCGGCCCTGGCGACCTTGCCGGACGGCGAGGCCGCGATCGAGCGGCTGCGGCTCTTCGGCGCCGCCGGCACGCCCGGCATCGCGCGCCGGGTGCTGGCGATGGAGGTCGAGCGTGGCGGGGTCGTGGTCGACCGATTGCTCGAGTTCGAACTCGACGGCGCCTTCGCTTTCACCACGGTTGACGGCCGCACGCGCACGCTGACACTGCGCGGCAAAGTCGATCGCATCGACTTGCTGAGTGATGGCACCTTCCATCTCATCGACTACAAGACGCGCAACGTGCCCGATCTGAAGCGCGCGTTGCAGCTCCCGATCTACTCGGTGTGCGTCGAGCAGCGGCTGGCCGGCTACCGCGGCCGCCACTGGCGCCTCGGCGCGGCCAGCTACCTCGCCTACGAAGGCCCGGCCGCGTTGACCCCGCTCACCAAGCGCGCGGAGGATCTGCCGGCGCGTCTGCTCGAGGCCCAAGGCCAACTGCTCGACGTCCTCGACGGCATCGCGGCCGGACACTTTCCGCCGCGGCCGGCCGAGCGCTCGCTGTGCGCCGTCTGCGCCTATGCCTCGGTGTGCCGCAAGGACTACGTGGTGGAAGATGCGGTGACCGTGCCGGAGGCTGTCGATGGCTGACAGCCAGTTGCCGTTCGCCTTCGACGACTCGACCGAGGCCGGGCCGCCCTTGCCCGAGGCGTTGGTCCGGGATGCCGCCGCGCGCCTCTACGCCGTCGACCCGTCTGTGAACGTGGCGCTCGAGGCGTCGGCCGGCACCGGCAAGACCAAGGTGCTGGTCGATCGCTACGTGAACCTGCTGCGCATCGGCGTCGAACCGCGCCGGGTGCTGGCGATCACCTTCACGCGCAAGGCCGCCGCCGAGATGCGCGCCCGCATCGTGGCCGAGCTTTCGCGCATGGCCGAATTGGGCACCATGCCGCCCGCGATCTGGAAGGAGCTGCGCGGCCGCCTGAGCGAGATCTCGATCAGCACCATCGACGCCTTCTGCCTGTCGCTGCTCGGCGAGTTCCCGCTCGAAGCCGATGTCGATCCGGGGTTCGGCGTCGCCGATGAAACCGAAACGCCGCGCCTGGTCGACGAAGCGCTCGACCGCACGTTGCGCCTCGGGCGCGCGCACAGCGCTCGTGACGACGGCCTCGCGCTGCTGTTCGCACGTCTGGGCGAGGGCCGCCTGCGCACGGCACTGTCGCGATTGCTCGATCGCCGTCTCGTGGCCGTCGCTGCGCTCGATCGCTTCCTGGCCCGCGCGCCCCACGGCCTCACCGCCGAGGTCGCCGCCGCGCGGATCGTCGAGCAGCTCCGGCTGCTCATGAGTCCCGAGATGCTCGCGCGCCTGCAGGCGACCGGCCCCGCCGTGAACTCGTTCCGCCTGCTCGCCGCCGGCCTTACCACGGTGCTGGCGCCGGAGGCCACCGCGGTGCCGGGCGAGGTGGCCGATGTGCTGGCCCGCATGCGCGACTACTTCTGCACCCAGAGCGGCAGCCCGCGCAAGAAGCCTCAGGCCCTCAAGGCCACGTTCCCGTCGGCGCCGGCCTACACCGCGCACGGTCAGTTGCTGCAGGACCTGGGCGGCGGCGTGATCGATCTGGTGCAGGCTCACCGCCGCGACGTCAACGTGGTGCTGGCGCGCAGCCTCCGCTGGATCACCGCGCGCGCCATCGAGCAATACCGCCGCACCCTCGACGAGCACGTGATGGTCGACTTCACCGATGCGCTCGTGAAGGCCCTGGCGCTCCTGGCGCAGATGGAGGAATTCTCGCAGAGCCGATACCGGCTCGAGTCGCGCTATCAGCACGTGCTGGTCGACGAACTGCAGGACACCAGCCGACCGCAGTGGCAACTCGTGGAGCTGCTGGTGCAGGCGTGGGGCGCCGGCGCCGGCGTGGCGCACGACGGGCCGACCGCGCCGTCGATCTTCGTGGTCGGCGACCGCAAGCAGTCGATCTACGGGTTCCGTGACGCCGATGTCGGCGTGCTCGACGAAGCGGCGCGGCTGATCGGGCGGCTGCGGCCCGGCCGCGAGGCCAGACGCGCGATCGTGAAGAGCTTCCGCGCCGTGCCGGCGCTGCAGCGTTTCGTCAACGACGTGTGCGACGAGGTCGGCAAGCGCACCGATCGCGTCGACGCCTTCCGCTACAGCGACCTCGATCGCTTCCCCGTGCCCGACGACGACTGGCGCGCCCGGCCCGTGGGCCTGGTGGCCGCGCCGCAGACGGCGACGGTGGCACGCGCCGTGGCCGGCGAGATCGCGCGCCTGCTCGCCACCGGAGAGGCGGTGCGCGATCGCGACACCGGCATCGCCCGCGCCGTGGCTCCCGGCGACATCGCCATCCTGTTCCGCTCACGCGACAGTCATCGGGAATTCGAGCGCGAACTGGAGCAGGTGGGCGTGCCCTTCTACGTCTACAAGGGCCTCGGCTTCTTCGACGCCGACGAGGTCAAGGACGTGATCGCGCTCATCCACTATCTGGCCGAGCCCGACACCGACCTCCATGCCGCGGCCTTCCTCCGCTCGCGTTTCGTGCGCCTGTCGGATCCGGGATTGAAGCTGCTGGCGCCACGGCTGGCGTCCGCGCTGAGTTCGATCGATCCGCCGCTGGCTCTGGCCGAGCTCGGCGCGGAAGACCGTCACGTCCTCGAGATGACGCGGCGCTCGGTGGCCACCTGGATCGCCTGGGCCGATCGGCTGCCGCCGGCGGAACTGGTCGATGCCGTGCTCCACGACAGCGCCTATTACTACGAGATCCGCGGCCGCGGCGTGGTGCAGGCCCGCGAGAACCTCAAGAAGCTGCGCTCGCTCATCCGGCGGCTGCAGAATCGCGGCTACGCCACGCTCGGCCGTGTGGCCGAGCGGGTATCGCAGTTGATGGCCGGCGACGAGTCAAACGCCATCGTCGATGCCCTTGATGCCGTGAACCTCATGACCGTGCACGCCGCCAAGGGCCTCGAGTTCCCGGTCGTGTTCGTGGTCAACCTGTCGCGCGGCGCTGGCGGGCGTGGCGGTCCGGTGGAGGTCGTGACCCGCGTCGACGCCGACGGCGGCAGCAACGACCTGGTGTCGCTCGACGGCCTGTCGGACGACGTGGGTGACGAGATCGAAGCGCGCGAGCGCGAAGAAGCGAAGCGGCTCGTCTACGTGGCGTTGACGCGCGCCCGCGACCGCCTCTATCTCGCCACGACGCTGGCCCGGAACGGCACTTTCGCACCGGGGCCGGCCTCACTCGGCTACGTGCTGCCGCCGTCGCTCGCGCCTGCCTTCGTGCAGGCGGCCGGGCCCGGCGCCG
>JBDTWC010000417.1:0-3759 GCA_040006875.1 Acidobacteriota bacterium
CCAGCGCCCCCTGCACCGCTCCCTCCATCACGAACGGGCCGCGGATGAACGCTACGGGGGCGCCCACGAGTGCCATGATGCCAATCTCGTCGCGGCGCGCCTCGAACGAGAGCCGCACCACCGCCACGACGGTGGTCGCCGCGCCGAGCACGAGCGCGAGTGCGGCCGCCCACCCGGCGGTGCGCAGCGCCGTCAGCACGGCGATGAGCCGCGCCAGCCAGCGCTGGTCGTAGCGCACGTCGGCCACCCCTGGCAAGGTCGCGACCGAGGTGGCCAATGCCGGTGCGCCGGCGATCATCCCCGCTTCGCTCAAGCGCACTTCGAAGCCGGCCGGAAACGGATTGGCGTCGAGCGACGCAGTGACGTCGCCCAACTCCGGGAACTCGGCTCCGAAGCGGGCCAGCGCCTCGTCCTTGGTCACGTAGGTGACGCCGGCCACCGCCGACTCGCGCTCGAGGCTCTGCCGGATCGCGACCCGTTCGGGTTCCGACACGACGTCGTCGAGATAGACCGACATCTCCGCCGACTGCGTCCACGTCGCCGCCACGCGACTGACCGTGGACGAGACGACCCGGAAGGCGCCGAGCATCGCGAACGCAACCGCGATGGTGGCAATCGACAGGAGCAGCGTCCAGCGCGCACGGGCGAGGCTGACCACGGCTTCCTGCCAGGCGTAGGCCACCGCCCTCATGGCTCGTCCTGTGGCGCGCGCCCGTGCTCGAGATGGAGCACACGGCGCCCGACGTGGGCAATCAGCGCGCGGTCGTGGGTGGCGACGAGCACGGTGGTGCCGCTGGCGTTGATATCGCGGAAGAGGTCCATGATCTCGAGCGACAGGTCGGGATCGAGATTACCGGTGGGCTCGTCGGCCAGCACCACTTGCGGCTCATTGACCAGGGCGCGGGCGATGGCGATGCGCTGCTGCTCGCCGCCCGAGAGCTCCGCCGGATAGGCCATGGCGCGATGCTGCAGGCCGACCCACTTCAAGACCTGGTAGGTGCGTCGCCGCTGCTGCTCCACCGGCACGCCGAGCACGCGCATCACGAAGCCCACATTGTCGAACACGGTCTTCGTGGTGATGAGCTTGAAGTCCTGAAACACCACGCCGAGCGAGCGTCGGTAGGCCTGCACGTCGCGCGTCTTGAGCGCCGCGAGCTCACGGCCGCCGACCTGCAACGAGCCTTCGGTGGGAATCTCCTGGCGCAGTAGCAGCCGCAACAACGTCGACTTGCCGGCCCCACTCGGGCCCGTGAGGAACACGAATTCGCCCTTGTCGACGGTGAACGACAGGCGGTCGAGCGCGAGCACGTCGGTGCCGTACACCTTCGTGACGTTGTGCAGTTCGATCACCGGTCGCTCCGCCCCTCACGCGCCGCCGACGGTCGATACCGGGCGCATGCCGCCCATACTAACAGGCCCGCGGCCGTGCGTAACCGCGCGCCGCAATCACGCACCCTGGTTACGCATCGAGTGACGCGCGCAGCAGCTGACTGAGCCGCTTCGGATCGGCCTTGCCGCCCGACGCCTTCATCGCTTCGCCGACCAGGAAACCGAAAGTCGCCTTCTTGCCGGCTCGATACTGCGCCACCGCCGCGGCTTCGGCCTCGAGCACCTGCGCCACCAGCTGCGCCAGCGCGTCGCCATCGGAGACCTGAGCCAGGCCCTGCTCCACCACGATGTCGGCGGCGACCTGGTCGGTGCCGTACATCTGCTCGAAGACCTGCTTGGCCACGGTGGTGCTGATCGTGCCGCCATCGACCAGGCGGATGAGCGCGCCGAGCGCCGCCGCGGTTACGCCGACGTCGGCAATGGTCCGTTCGTGAACCTTAAGCAGGCGCAGCACTTCTCCCATCACCCAGTTGCTGGCGGCCTTGGCGTTGCCCGCCGCGGCAGCGACGGCCTCGAAATAGTCGGCCAGGCCGCGCGTCTCGGTGAGCACCGCCGCGTCGTAGGCCGGCAGCGCGTGGTCGCGCATGAAGCGGGCGCGGCGCGCGTCGGGCAATTCGGGCAGCGCGGCGGCGACGCGCACGCGACGGGCCGCGCTCACAACCAGCGGCGGCAGATCCGGCTCCGGGAAGTAGCGGTAGTCGTGCGCTTCTTCCTTGCTCCGCATCGAGAAGGTGCGACCGAGGGCCGAATCGAACAGCCGCGTCTCCTGCACGACGCGCTCGCCGCGGCTCACCAGATCGATCTGGCGGGCGATTTCGAACTCGAGCGCCTTCTGCAGATAGCGGAACGAGTTGACGTTCTTCACCTCGGCCTTGGTCCCGAGCGTGGTCTGGCCGACCGGGCGCACCGAGACGTTGGCGTCGCAGCGCAAGCTGCCCTCTTCCATGTTGCCGTCGCTTGCGCCGATCCAGACGAGCAGGCGGCGCACGATCTCGAAGTAGTGCGCGGCTTCGGTCGGGGTGCGCAGCTCCGGCTCGCTGACGATCTCGATGAGGGGCACGCCGGCACGATTGAAGTCGACGTAAGTCCGCCGATCGGAATCGGCGAAGCCCTCGTGCAGCGACTTGCCGGCATCCTCTTCCATGTGGATCCGGGTCAGCGCGATCGCGCGGGGCCCCTGCCCGTCGTCGACCACCACCTGGCCGCCGGTGGCCAGCGGACGCTCGAACTGCGAAATCTGGTAGCCCTTCGGCAGGTCCGGGTAGAAGTAGTTCTTCCGCGCAAACACCGACCTGTCGTGCACCTCGCAGCCGAGGGCGAGCGCGGCTGCCACCGCCAGATCGACGGCCGCGCCGTTCAGCACCGGCAGCGCGCCGGGCAGGCCGAGACATACCGGGCAGACGTGCATGTTCGGCGCGTCGCCGAAGAACGCCGGGCAGCCGCAGAAGATCTTCGTGGAGGTCAGCAGCTGGGCGTGGATCTCGAGGCCGATGACCGCCTCGTAGACCACGCGCACCGGCGCAGCGACGCTCACCCGCGCGGGCCAGCAGCAACCACGTCGGCGGCGACATCGCCAGCAAACGTGGTGAAGTTTGCGACGAACATCTTCGCCAACTTGGCGGCCTGCGCGTCGTAGGCGGCGCCGTCGGCCCAGGTGCCGCGCGGATCGAGCACCTGCGCCGGCACGCCCGGGCACGACGTGGGCACGTCGACGTTGAACACCGCGTGCCGGGTATAGGCCACGTGGTCGAGATCGCCGGCCAACGCGGCCCGAATCATGGCGCGCGTGTAGGCGATCTTCATGCGGCTGCCGACCCCCGCCGGGCCGCCCGTCCAGCCCGTGTTGACCAGCCACACCCGCGACTGGTGCTCGGCGATGCGCTCGCCCAGCATCTTCGAGTAGACGTTCGGATTGAGCGGCAGGAACGGAGCACCGAAGCAGGTGCTGAAGGTGGCGCTCGGCTCGGTGACGCCCTTCTCCGTGCCAGCCACCTTGGCAGTGTAGCCCGAGAGGAAGTGGTACATCGCCGCTTCGGGCGACAGCCGGGCGATCGGGGGCAGCACTCCGAAGGCGTCGGCGGTCAGCATGACGACGTTCTTGGGGTGACCGCCCTGGCCGCCGGGCACGGCGTTGTCGATGAACTCGATCGGGTAGGCCGCCCGGGTGTTCTCGGTGTATTTGGCCGAGTCGAGGTCGAGCACGCGCGTGTCGGGATCGAGGTCGACGTTCTCGAGCACCGTGCCGAAGCGCTTGGTGGTGGCGTAGATCTGCGGCTCGGCCTCGGCCGACAGGCGGATGGTCTTGGCGTAGCAGCCGCCTTCGAAGTTGAACACGCCGCGATCGCTCCAGCCGTGCTCGTCGTCGCCGAT
>JBDTWC010000418.1:0-3756 GCA_040006875.1 Acidobacteriota bacterium
CGCCGCTGGCGATCCGACGCCGGCGACTGCTGGTTGTAGCGGGCGAGATCGGCCGGTGTGTAGTTCGGGCTGCCGACCTCGCGCACGTCGGGGCCTTCCATGTCCACCCAGTGGCACATCTCGAAGAGCCGCGACCGGGTGCGCGCGCCGAGCTGCACGAACATCGAATTGGGATTGGTCGTGTCGGCCGAATCTTCGAGATTGGTCGTGAAGATCGTGGCGCGCCGCTCGCCGTAGCGCGTGTTCACGACCAGGCCGAGCGTTTCCTGCACCCACTCCGACGTCTTCTCCGCGCCGAGATCGTCGAGCACGAGGATGTCGGCATCGAGCACCGGACGCAGCACGTCCATTTCCGATTCCCCGGAAGTGGCGAAGGTGTCGCGCACGAGCTTCAGGAGTTCACGGGTTTCGTAGAAGTACCCGCGCGCGCCCTTCGTCGTGATGATCTCCTTGAGCATCGCCACCGCCAGATGGGTCTTCCCCACGCCGTGCCGGCCGCGCAGCAGCAGGCCCTTGTCGACGGCCGGGAACGCGTCGACGAAGGCGCGCGCCCGACGGTGCGCCTCACGCAGCGAATCGACGCTCTGTTCGAAGTTGCGCAGCTCGCAGTGCTGATAGCGCCGGGGAATGCGGGCGTGCGAGAGCTGGTGCTCGGCGATCGACTGGCGCCAGCACGCGCAGCGGCGCACGCGCGGCACGCTGTCGATCACTTCCGAGACCCACTGGCTGTCGTGACAGAGCTCGCACGGCATTGCGAGGCGATTGTACACCCGACGCGCAACGAGCGTCAGCGGGCGCGTCGCGTCGAGGGCGAGGCGGCCGTGTCCGCGTCGGCTGCTTGCGCCGGCGCCGGCGGCGTGCGCACGAGATCGGTCGGCGACGACTTCACCAGCGCCGTGCTCAGCCGCTGCTCCCAGTCGCCGATCCCGCGCGCGAGTTCGTGCTTCACGTACTCCATGAACTCGTTGACCTCGCCCTGCATGCGCTCCATCTTCTTGCGCATGTTCAGGATGATCTCGACGCCGGCGAGGTTCACGCCGAGATCGCGCGTCAGCGTGAGGATGGTCTCGAGCTGCGCGAGATCGTCGTCGGAATAGAGCCGCGTGTTGCCGTCGGTGCGCGACGGCATCAGCAGGCCCTCGCGCTCGTAGAGCCGCAGCGTTTGCGGGTGGATGTTGTACTTCTGCGACACCACGCTGATCATGTAGTACGACTTGCCGCTCGGCCGCTTCGCCATCAGATGCCGTCCTCACTGGGGAAGCGCGCATCGCGCACGCTCTCACGCTGCAACTGCCCGAACTCGCGCAGCAGCGCCTTCGAGCGCTCGTCGAGCACCGGCGGCAGCATCAGCCGCACCTCGGCCACGAGATCGCCGCGACCCTCGCCGCGGGGCGCGGGCAGTCCGCGCTCGCGTAAACGGAAGCGCTGTCCGGACTGCGTGCCGGGCGGTACGCGGAGCCGCACGGCGGCGCCGTCGAGGCCGGGCAGCGCGATGCGGGCGCCGAGCGCCGCTTCATGCAAGGCCACCGGCACCTCGACCAGGAGATCGTTGCCGTGGCGGCGATAGGTCGGATGCGGCGCCACCTCCACCGTGACCTGCGCGTTGCCGGGAGCACCGCCGCCGCGCCCGGCATGGCCGAGCCCCGTGACCTGCAGCACGGCGCCGTCGGGCACACCGGGTGGAATGTCGATGGTGACGGTGTCCGCTTGTGCAGCCACGCCGCGGCCGCCGCAGTCGCGACACGCGGTGGCCGTGATCCGACCGGAGCCGGCGCACCGCGCGCATGGGGTGGCGAAGATCATGTGCCCGCGCACGACCCGGATCACACCCGCACCCGCGCACGCCCCGCACTCGGTCGGCGCGGTGCGGGCGGCGCCCCTGCCGGCGCAGGCAGCGCACGCGGCCTGACGATGCACCGTCACGGTGTGACGCACGCCGCGCGCCACTTCTTCGAGCGTCACGGTCGCAGCGACCTGCACGTCGACGCCGCGCTGAGGCCGCGAGTCCGCCGGTGGCGTGAACACGCCGGCGAAGAGGTCGCCGAAGGTCGTGGTCGGCTCGGCATGCACCCGCGGCGAGAAGTCGAAGCCGCTGAAGCCGGCCGCGGGCGCCGCCGCCGCGTCGCGCCGCTCGCCGCGGTCGTAGCGCTGGCGCTCATCGGGATCGACGAGCGTCTCGTAGGCGATCGCGATGTCGAGAAACCGCGCCGCCGCGGCCCGGTCGCCAGGGTTGATGTCGGGATGAAACTGCCGGGCCAGCCTGCGGTAGGCGCGCCTGATATCGCCGTCGCTCGCCTCGCGGATCACGCCCAGCACCCCGTAGAAGTCCATCTCTGTTGAGTATGAAATCTGAGTGCTGCGCTGTCAACATTAACAAAGGGCCATGCCGTTGCCCGTTGCTATACTCGTTTCGCCAGCACCGCCCCGGAGTCCGACGCTCCGGTTTTGCCCACTGCCCCGTCGGTGGAGGTCGATCGTGCGTCCTCAGGTCATCCTCGGGCTCCTGCTCCTCTGCCTTCCGGCTGCTGCGCGCGCGCAGGATCCCGGCCTCGGTCCTGACCCCGATGCCAGTGCTGACGGGCCGCCGCCGATTACCGTGGTCTACGTCGAGGGACGCGTCGACACGGCGCGCGAAGGCGGCGGAGTGCAGGCCACGCGAGTGCCCGACCTGCTCGACGACGCCGACCGTCTGGTCACGGCCGACGGACGGGCCGAGTTGGCGTATCCCGACGGCAGCGTGGTGCATCTCGACCGCAACACCGAGACGCGCGTCGATGCCGGCGGTCGCCTGCGTCTGGTGCGCGGTCGCATCGCCGTCCACACCCCTCGCGACGCCGATCCGATCGAACTCGCCACGCCGGTGGGCGTGCTGCGCCTGGAATCCGACGGCGAGTATGACGTGGCCGCCAGCGACCTCGACGGCGATACGGTCATGACGGCGGTGCGCGGCCGGGCCGCGCTCGAGGACGGCGGCCGCTCGCTGCCGATCAGCGCCGACGACGAGCTACGACTGGCGCCACGCGATCGCGAACCGCGCTGGGCGCGCGCCGCCGCGGCCGACGCTTTCAGCCGGTGGGCCAGATCGCGGGTCGCCACGACCGTCCGCATCGCGCGCGACTACGACCTGCCGCCGTCGCTCGCGCCCTACGGTCCGCAGCTGTCCCAGTATGGTCAGTGGACCTCGCTGCCACCCTACGGACCGGTGTGGCAGCCGGCGGCGCCGGCCGGCTGGCGTCCCTACACGAACGGCTCGTGGCGCTACACGCGCTACGGGTGGACGTGGATCGATAGCGACCCGTGGGGCTGGCCGGTACATCACTACGGTCGCTGGGGGCGTCATGACACGCGCGGCTGGTACTGGATTCCGCAGCGCGCCTGGGCGCCGGCATGGGTCGGCTGGGCGATCGCGGCCGACCATGTGGCGTGGTCACCACTGGGATGGGATCGAAGGCCGCTGGTCGACTTCTTCGTCGGCGCGCGCGGCGGGCCGAGCGACGAGTGGGCCAGCAGCTGGTCGATCCTGCCCCGTCAGTCATTCGGCGCCCGTGGACCGGTGTTTCGTCAGCTCGAAGATCCACGCCGACTGGCCGGACCGGTGCTCGGTGGCTTCGTGTCGCAGATGGTCGGACCGCGTGGCCCTGCGGGCGCCGGCGACCGCTATGCCCCCCGGCCGGGACGCAGGCCGTACACGCAGCCCGCCGCGCCAACGCGGGAGCGCCAGTGGAGCGCGCCGGCGCGCCGTGATCCGCCGGGTCC
>JBDTWC010000419.1:0-3745 GCA_040006875.1 Acidobacteriota bacterium
CTACATGGACATGGCCTACACCAACTCGAACGCGCTGTTTGCGGCCAGCGACGCCACCGGCAAAGGCTTCGGCGCCGTGTTCTCGGCCGACGACCAGACGGGCATCAAGAACCCCGATGGCTCGTTCTTCCGCGTGGGCCAGTCTCTGACCAACATCCAGAGCCAGAACCAGGCCGTGGCCGGAGCGGTGCCGCTGTACGGCCAATTCACCGACCCGCGTCTGCAGATGCCCTACACCCGTCAGTCGTCGCTCGGCTTCTCGCACCAGCTCACCGATTCGATGGTCATCACCGTCGACGGAGTGCGGGCCGACGGGCGCGACCTGAACTCGCGTCCGCGCATCAACACCGGACCGGTCGGCGGCGGCGCCTCCGGCATCCGCCAGTTGGCCTTTCTGGGCGTGCAGCCCGCGGCCATCGGCACGCGCCCCGCGATCAGCCAGGCGGAGAGCAACTACACGGCGCTCATCACCGGTTTCAAGCGCCGCATGACCAACAACCTCGACCTGACCGCGACCTACACGCTGGCCAAGGCCAAGAGCCAGATCGGCACGGCGGCCGACGAGCTCAACTCCAACAACCTGCAGGACGCGCGCCTGCTCTATGACGACGACCGCGTCAACGGCCCCACGGCGCGCACCGACGCCCGCCACCAGGGTGCGCTAGCGGCGGTGTGGCTCTGGAAGGGGCTCACGGTTGCCCCGACCTACTTCTACCGCTCGCGCCTGCCGCTGGCCTCCATCACGGGCGTTGACACCAACCTGAACCGCGAGAACAACGACCTCACGGTGCGTGCCTACGAGTTCACCAAGGTCGGTCAGGCACCGAAGGACATCGGCGAGTGCAAGACCTACAACTGCAGCCGCGGCGCGTGGCGTACGCAGGCCAACATCCGCCTGTCCTACGACATCAAGATCAAGGGCAGTGCGCGGGTCACGGCGATTGGCGAGGCGTTCAACCTCTTCAACGCCGAGAACCCCGGGTTCCTGCTGATCCAGAACCAGACCAGCACCGCGTTCATGCAGCCGAACGCGTTTGCTGGCGACTTCCAGCAGAGCGAGCAGCGGCTGGCCCAGGTCGGCTTCCGGTTCTCGTTCTAAGCGAATAGTGCGACCAGAGCCTCGGGCTCCTGGCCGCATGATGCTCTGGCGGGCGCGGCGACTACGGTCGTCGCGCCCGTGCTCTGTACGGCGCTATCCGCGCTATCCGCGCGCCGCGCGCCTGGCCGCCACCCAGGCGTCCCGCACCGGCACCGTGACGTCCGGACGGTCGGAGATGAGGCCGTCCACCCCGTAGTCGAGCAGGCGCCGCACGTCGTCGGGCGCATCGACGGTCCACACCTGAACCACCGCGCCTTCCCGGTGCGCCTGACGCACGAAGGCGGGGCGCACGACGTGCAGGCGGCCCGAGCGCTCCGGCACCTGGAACGCGCGATACGCCGCCGCTCCGAAGCGCGGGAACGGAATCCACGACCGCGCCAGCGTGCGCTGGGCCTCCGAACGCGACGCACTGGTCACGATGCCAGGCGCTATCGCCCGCAGCGTCGCCAGCACCGTCGGGTTGAACGAGCCCACGCAGACGCGCTCCTGGGCCCCGAGCGCCAGCACGAGAGCCGCCACCGCGTACGCGAGCCGGTCGTCGGTGTCCTTCAGCTCGATGATGACCCGCGCCCCGGGGAACTGTTCCAGGACGTCTTGCAGCGTGGGCACCCCGACGGGCGCGGTCACGGCGAGGGCAGGGTCCGCCGGCTGGAAGCGGCAGGTGGCATCGACGCGCGCCAGGGCCACCGCCGAGAGCGCGCCTACCGGCCCGGTGCGATCGGTCGTGCGGTCGAGCGTCGGGTCGTGGATCACGACCGCTACCCCATCGGCCGAGAGCCGCACGTCGCACTCGACGCCGTCGGCGCCGGCCGCCAGGCCGCGGGCAAACGCCGTGATCGTGTTCTCCGGCCCGAGCTTGGCGCCGCCGCGATGTCCGAAGACCAACGGCCGGTCGCTGGCGAACACAGCGGGCGGCGAAACACCCTCACGACCACTCACCGCGTCATAATAGCCACTATGCCTTCATCCGCTCGACCCGCTACGCTCGGCGCGCTCAAATCCGCCATTGCCAAGGGCGAGTACGCCCGTCGCTCGGTGAAGGAAGAAGTGCGCGACAACCTGATCGTGAAGCTTCGCTCCGGTGAGCGGTTGTTCCCCGGGGTGGTCGGCTACGACGACACCGTGATCCCGCAGCTCGTCAATGCCATCCTGGCGAAGCATCACTTCATCCTGCTCGGCCTGCGCGGCCAGGCCAAGACCCGTTTGATCCGCGCCCTCGTCGACCTGCTCGATGAGGCCATTCCGGTCGTGCCCGGCAGCGAGATCCACGACGACCCGCTGGCCCCGATCTCCGCTCACGCCCGGGCGGTGGTGGCGGCGGAAGGCGACGATCTGCCGCTCGAATGGCGGGGACGCGACGCCCGCTACGTGGAGAAGCTGGCCACGCCCGATGTGACCATTGCCGACCTCATCGGCGACATCGATCCGATCAAGGCGGCCTCGTCAGGCCTGCAGCTGGGCTCGGAACTGGCCATGCACTTCGGCCTGCTGCCGCGCGCCAACCGCGGCCTCTTTGCCATCAACGAGCTGCCCGATCTGGCCGGCAAGGTGCAGGTCGGCCTGTTCAACATCCTGCAGGAGGGCGACGTCCAGATCAAAGGCTTCCCGGTGCGCCTGCCGCTCGACGTGATGATCGTCTTCACCGCCAATCCCGAGGACTACACCGCTCGCGGCAAGATCATCACGCCGCTCAAGGATCGCATCGGCGCCGAGATCCGTACTCACTACCTGCAGTCGCGCGCCGACGCCATGACCGTGACGGCGCAGGAGGCCTGGGTCGAGCGCGGCCTGAAGCTCGAGCTCCCGGTCTACGTCCGCGAGGTGGTGGAAGAAGTCGCCTTCCAGGCCCGCCTCGACCGGCGCGTCGATCGCCGCTCGGGCGTCAGCCAGCGGCTGCCGATCAGCGTGCTCGAATCGGTGGTGTCAAACGCCGAACGGCGCTCGCTGCTGGCCGGTGAGGGCCTGGTGGCGCCGCGCGTCACCGACCTGTATGCGGCCCTGCCCTCGATGACTGGCAAGATCGAGCTCGAGTACGAAGGCGAGCTCAAGGGCGCCGATGCCGTGGCGCGCGAGCTGATTCGCGCCGCCGTGGCCCAGGTCTTCGACGGCTACTTCGTGGACGCCGACGTGTCGGCCACGGTGGGCTGGTTCGACGGCGGCGGATCGGTACTGCTCGGCGACGGGTTGCCGGCATCGGCCCTGGTGGTCGAGGCGTCGAAGGTGCCTGGACTCATTGACCTGGCCGGCCGCGCCGGCCTGCCAGCAGGCGCGCCGGCGCCGCTCGTAGCCGCGGCTGTGGACTTCGTGCTCGAAGGGCTCTACGCCCAGAAACGTATCGGCCGCAGCGAGGGCGGCGGCTACGTCGGCACCGAGCCGGTGCGCCGCCCGGTCAGTCAGGGCGTGCGTCAGGCGCCGGCCATCTCGCTCGAGGACGACGACGCGGATCCGGGCCGCGGCGGCAAAAAGAAGAAGTACTACAACTAGCGACTCGCGGCTCGGCGGCAGTGGCCACACGATGAAATTCAAATACGGCAAGTACGTGCCCAGCCTGGCGGACGAGGTCGACATGGAAGAACTCGTGTCGGCGCTGTCCGAGATGCTGCTCTCGAGCGGGTTCCAGTCGCCCTACGGCGACGGCTCGCTCGA
>JBDTWC010000420.1:0-3742 GCA_040006875.1 Acidobacteriota bacterium
GCCGACGCCGTTGCGCACGCCGTGGAAGGCGAGCCGCCTGCTGTCGGGCGCCCAGGCCAGGTGGCTTTCGAGGCCGGGCGCGCGGACCACGCGCGTGGGCCGGGGCGGCGGCGCCTCGTCGGCGGCAGGGCGAGCCCCACGGGGGCCGAGCGGCACCGGGGTGGCCGTGGCGGCGGGTATGGGCATGACCCAGATGTCGACGTCGTCGTCGGCATCGCGCTCCGACACGAAGGCCACCAGCGCGCCATCGGGCGAGACGCGCGGATACGTCTCGCTGTCGGCGGTATCGGTCAGTGGCGCCGGCGCCTGCCAGGCCGGGGATCCAGCGACCGGCCGCACGATCTGCAGGTCCCACTGCGCACCCGGATCGGCCCCGACGCGGCCGTTGCGCAGCGCACGCGCGGCAAACACGATCCGGCCATCGGGTGTGAACGACGGCCAACGCTCGTCACCCGGTTGAGTCGTGACCGGCACCGCGGCGCCGCCGCGCGTCGGCGCCACGTAGATGTCAAACCCCGCGCCGCGATCGGCCGCGAAGGCCACGAGCGCGCCATCCGGCGAGAAAGCCGGATCGCGCTCGACGCCGGCCCGCCCCTCGGTGACGAGCGGCGTGGCCTGCTTGCCGTCGGGGGCGAGCGTCCAGATCACGTCGAGGGCCGAGACGGCCACCCGCGTGCCATTGGGCGCCCACGCGGGATCTTGCGCCCCGATAAACGCGGTCGTGGCAGCCTGCGCCGCCAGTCCGGACGTTCCTGCGCCGGCCGACGACAGGGCCAGCGCGCCGCCGACGACCAGCAGCATCGCCCGTCGTGGCCGCGATCGCGGCCCAGCCATGACGCCGACCTCACGCCCGCCCGAGCGCCGCATCATGCCGGGATCACTTGGCGCGCACGGCGTCGGCGATCTTCTGCGCCGACAGACCATAGATGTCGATCAGCTCTTCGGGCGTGCCGCTGTGCGGAATCCGCTGCACCGCCATGCGGGTCACCGTGGCCCCGATCGGGGCCACGGCCCGGGCCACCGCATCGCCCAGGCCACCTACGGCGTAGTGGTCTTCGACGGTGATGAGGCGCGCGGTCTCGCGCGCGCAGCGTTGCATCGTGGCCGCATCGATCGGCTGCACCGAGTAGGCGTCGACCACGCGAATGGCGAGGCCCTCGGCCTTCAGCAGATCGTAGGCCTTGAGCGCCTCGAACAAGGTGATGCCAGCGCCGATCACCGTGGCCACGTCGCCCGCGCTCTCGCGCAGCACGGTCGATCCTCCGATGTGGAAGGCGGCGTCGTTGGCGTAGATCACCGGCGTCTTCGGCCGCGACATGCGCAGATAGACCGGGCCGTGATGGTAGGCGGCCTGTGCCATCAGGCGCTCGGCGCACACCGCATCGCTCGGGTAGAGCACGATCATGTTGGGCTCGGCGCTCATCATGGCCAGGTCTTCGAGCGCCATCTGCGACGCGCCGTCTTCGCCGATCGAGACGCCGGCGTGCGAGCCGGCCAGCTTCACGTCCAGGCCGCTGATCGCGGCCATCCGCGTGAAATCGGCAGCCCGCGACAGGAATGCCGCAAACGTCGAGGGGAACGGAATGGCGCCGCGGCTGGCCAGGCCCATGGCGGTGCCGATCATCGCCTGCTCGGCGATGAAGCATTCGTAGAAGCGCTCCGGGTGCTTGGCCTCGAAGCGCTCGCTGAAGGTGGAGTTCTTGACGTCGGCGTCGAGGGCCACGATCCGTGGGTCGGCGTCGCCGAGCTTGGCGAGCGCGGTACCGTATGCCTCGCGCGTGGCCACGAGCTCGCCGAGCTCGTAGGCGGGCGGGGCCACGGCGTCTGCACCCACTACGGCCGGCGCGGGCGTGGACGGCTGCGACGGACGCCGGATCTCGGCGCTCGAGCCCGCCGGTTCGGGCACCATCTGCGCGTCGAGTTCGGCCAGGGCACGCGTCAGCTCCTCGCCCTTCTTGAGCGGCTTGCCATGCCAGCCCGGCTTTCCAGCCAGGAAGCTCACGCCCTGGCCCTTGAGCGTGCGGGCCAGAATCATGGTCGGCTTGCCGGCGGTGCTGCGCGCCTCGGCGAGGGCGCCGAGGATCTGCGGCAGGTCGTGTCCGTCGATGGCGATGGCGTGCCAGCCGAAGGCGTTCCAGCGGCGCTCGAACGAGCCGAGGTCGTGTTCGAACTGGGTGGCGCGGCTCTGGCCGAGGCCGTTCACGTCGGTGATGCCGACGAGGTTGTCGAGAGCGAAGAAGCGGGCCACGTCGGCGGCTTCCCACACCGAGCCTTCGGCGCTCTCGCCGTCGCCCATCAGCACGTAGGTGCGGTAGTCGCTGCCGATGCGGCGCGCGTTGAGCGCGATGCCGATGCCGGCGGCCAGACCCTGGCCGAGCGACCCGGTGGCGACATCGACAAACGGCAGCCGCGGGGTCGGATGGCCCTCGAGATCGGAAGTGAACTTGCGCAGGTTGAGCAGCTCGGCGCGCGGGATGTAGCCGGCCTCGGCCCAAGCGGCATACAGGAGCGGGGCCGCGTGGCCCTTCGACAACACGAAGCGGTCGGCGTGCTCGTGCTGCGGATGGGCAGGATCGAACCGCATCTCGGCGAAGAACAGCGCCGCCACCAGATCCGCTGCCGACATGCAGGTCGTCGGATGGCCGCCGCCGGCCTCGGTCGTGGCGCGAATCGACTCGATCCGCAAGCGCGTCGCGATGTTCTTGAGCACTGGCACGACACGGGACGTCTCAACAGTCACGGGACTTCCTCCGGCCCGGAGTGTAGCAGCGCGCTCCGGACACGGGCAACGGCGAAGAACGTCGAGGGCGACCGAAAGGCGCGCTCCGCACTAGAATGGAAGGATGGTCCTGCTGCGCTACGCCTACGTGCTGGCGCTCATCGTGTGGGTGGGCGGGCTGATTGCGGCGGGTGCGTTGGTCGCCCCCGCGCTCTTCGCTGTGCTGCAAGCCGAGGCCGGCACTGCGGGTCGGGTCCTGGCCGGCGCCGCCTTCGGCGAGGTATTGCGCCGGGTGCTGCTGGCCGGGGAGGTATGCGCCGTGGTGATGCTCGTGGCCATGACGGTGCTGCGCCTGCTCGGTCCCAAGCCGCTCAGCTACGGCCTGCGAGCGCTGCTCATCGCGGCCATGCTGGCCGTCACCGCCTACACCAGCCACGTCCTGCTGCCCGAGGCCGACGGCCTGCGCCGCGAGCTGGCCGGACCGGTGGCGCAGATTGCCGCCAGCGACGCGCGCCGCCTGCGTTTCGATCACCTGCACAGCCTCGCGACCACGCTCGTCACGGCCATCGCCATCGCTGGCATCGGGTTGGCGGCGTGGGAGGCGCGAGAATAGGATCGCTCCGGTCATGACACATACGATCACGCTCATTCCTGGCGACGGCATCGGTCCCGAGGTCACCCGCGCCGTCGTGCAGGTGCTTGAGGCCGGCGGCCTGAGCGCCACCTGGGAGCCCTTCGAAGCCGGCGCCACCTCGGTGGCCAGCGGCGGCACGACACTCCCCGACGCGCTCCTGGCCTCGATCCGCCGCACCAAGGTGGCCCTCAAGGGTCCGATCACGACCCCTATCGGCGCCGGCTTCACCAGCGTCAACGTCGGCCTGCGCAAGGCGCTCGACCTCTACGCCAACCTGCGCCCGGTGTGGAACATGGCCGGGGTGCCCTCGAAGTTCGAGGGCATCGACCTGGTCATCGTGCGCGAGAACACCGAGGACCTCTACGCCGGGCTCGAGCACGAAGTGGTGC
>JBDTWC010000421.1:0-3738 GCA_040006875.1 Acidobacteriota bacterium
AGGTGCAGCGCATGGGTAATCCGCTCATCAACGAACTCATCATCGGCACCGGCTCCAAGGACCGCTTCAGCATGGACAGCCCGACCAACGACGGGCAGTTCGTCCAGTTCTTCGCGCGCCCGCTGCTGGCCGACATCTTCCGCTCGATCGGCATCCCGGTGCCGACCGGCGACCGCCTCGACCTGGCGCCGCTCGTGCTCTACAAGGGACCGACGATTCCGGCCGGCACGCCGCAGGGTCCGGTGGCTGACCTGCTCCGCCTCAACACCGGCATTCCGCCGACCCCGGCGGCGCAGCAGCAGCGCCTCGGCCTGCTCACGCTGCTCGACACCAACCCGAACAACGACGACGCCGCCGGGTTCCCCAACGGCCGCCGTCCTGACGACGACGTGACCGACATCGCAGCCCGCGTTGTGGCCGGCATCCTGGTCGACCCCACGGTTTACGGCACGCGCATCGGCGACGGCGTCAACGTGAATGACATGCCGAAACGGGCCACGTTCCCGTTCGTGCCGCCCGCGCACGACGGCCGCAACAGCCGCCACGTCGACCCGAACGAACCCGGTTGCACGGGCGTCTGCCCGCCCGGACTGTAACTAGTGACGCCGCAGGAGGCCCGATCATGACGACGATCAAGGTAATGCTCGCGGCGACTGTGGCAATGGGCTTGGCGGGGGGCGCGCAAGCGCTCTCCGCCCAGTCGCCACAATCGCCCCAATCTGCGCCGGTCACACCGGCGCCCCAGGGGTCGCCCTTCGCGGTTGACGTGACCAGCGCTGGGCCAGGCACCGACACGCCGGCCGAGCGCAAGATGGCGCTCGCGCGCAAGAAGATCGCGCGCTACCCCAAGGAGTTCCACGGCTACAACGAATTGGCCATGGCCCTCACACAGCGCGCTCGGGAAACGGCCGACCCTAAGTTCTACCTACAGGCCGAAGAAGCCGTGCAGACTTCCCTCACCATGTCGCCCGGTAACTTCGAGGCGATGAAGGCGCGCACCTGGGCCCTGCTCGGCCAGCACAAGTTCGCCGAGGCGCAGGTGCTGGCGACGTCGCTGAACACCAAGGTGCCCGACGACCTGATGGTCTACGGCATGCTCACCGACGCCAACGTCGAGCTCGGCCGCTATGACGACGCCGAGAAGTCGGCGCAGTGGATGCTCGATCTGCGCCCGGGCAACATCCCGGCGCTGACCCGCGCCGCCTACCTGCGCGAGCTCTTCGGCGACATCGACGGCGCGCTCCAGCTGATGCAGTCGGCCATCAACCGCATGCCGTATCAGGAGAGCGAAGATCGAGCGTGGGTGCTCACGCAGATCGGCCACCTGAACCTCTTGAATAAGCAGCCGGAGCTCGCCGAGAAAGCGCTCCTTCAAGCCCTCGAGCTGTTCCCGCGCTATCACTTCGCCCTCGGTCAGTTGGCCGAGGTGCGCACGGCGCAGAAGCGCTACCGCGAGGCTGCAGACCTGCAACAGCAGCGCTACACGGTGGCGCCGCATCCGGCCAACCTGTTCGAGCTCGCCGAAGCGCAGGCGCGCGCCGGCATGACCGCCGACGCGGCCAAGAGCTACGCCGCGTTCGAAGTCGGCGCACGCGCCGAGATGATGAAGGACGACAACGCCAACCGCGAGCTCGTCGCCTACTTCGCGGGCGCCGGCAAACAGCCGGCGGAGGCATTGAAGCTGGCCGAGCAGGAGATCGCGCGGCGCGGCGACGTCTACACGCGCGAAGCGTATGCGTGGGCGCTGTTCAAGAACGGCAAGCGCGCCGATGCCAAGCGCGAGATGGCGACGGTGCTGAAGGTCGGCGTGCAGCATCCGCGCGTGCTCGAACGCGCGGCGGCCATCCAGGGCAAGCCCGTCGTGAAGACCGCAGCCCGATAGCTCTCCCCACAGCCCGGGGTCGAGGCGGCATTCGCCCCGGCTCCGGGCTGTTTCTTTGTACGGCAGGCGCGCCAGCGCGCGCGGGGGGCGGACTGGATCAGCCGAACGACTTATCGTCGGCCGACGGGCCGTAGAGGGCCGGCACCTTCGCACCCATCAGCCGCAGGTAGACCGTCATCTGGCCGCGATGGTGCACCCAGTGGTTGATGGTGTCGGTGATCATCTCGAAGCGCGTGGTGTCGGACACGACCGTGCCTCCTGCCAGCAGCTTCCAGCGCGTCTGCAGATGCGCTTCGCTGGAGCCCTTGAGCGCCTCGCGCGCCGTGGCGACGGCGGCGTCGAGCGCCGCGATGTAGGCGGCGCGGGTCGTGAGCGGCTCCGACTTGGGCCGCTCGCCGTTCTGGGGCGCCACGTCCAGCTCGTCCTGGGTCAGGATCATGGTGATCCAGGTGGGCACCGTCGCGACCATATCGGCCAGGTAACCGAACTCCATTGACCGGTCGTGCGGCTTCCAACTGCGCTGGTCTTCGGACAGCTCTGCGAGGGCGCGGCGGCTGCGCTTGGCCTCACGGTCGAGCTCGTCGGTCAGGAACTTGATCGGATCCATCGTGATCTCCCTTGCGGCGGAAGACACCCACCGCGAAGGAGAGTTGAATAGCAAGAAGCGCGCCTGCACATTGCGGAATCAAGGCCGAGTACTCAGTAATCCGCTGCCCATTTGAGAGCGCTTGTGGGTGTGTTAGAACGAGGGCGGTATCTCATACGCCCCGGGCATCGCCTTTAAGAGCAGTCTGGCCGCCGATGTCCACAGACTGGGCGCGCTGCAGTATCAAGCGCCCATTCCCGGTGAGCACAGCAACTAACCCCAGCGTGGCCACGGGGCCCATCGTGGGTGCGGTGCGGGCGCCGTCTGCCGTCACGTCGTTCACCGGCACGTGGCCGGGCAACTACACCACCACCTCGTGCAGTCCAGGAATCGACTGTCTCCTCGACCGCCACGGCGACCTCGAGTTCGCGTTCGAGGAACGGGGCGGGACCATCACGGGCCCGCTGCAGACCTATCCCGCGCAGCGTATCGAACTGGCCGGCACGGTGTCGGGCGACAGCTCGGTGCTGAGCGGCGCCAATGGGGTCGTGACGGTCGCTGCCCTCAGGATTCACCGTTCGCCGACCGGACGGCTCGACGGCACCGTGTCGCTGACTGCCGCCGGCTGGTCATCGGAACTCGAGCTGCTGAGCGTGGCCCTCTCGCCGGCCACGCCGTGACCGCGTGATAGATTTGGACTCTTCCCGACCTTCCAGGAGAGCTCCAATGACTGCCATCGCCGATCGCGGCTACCGCCACCCCGACGCTCTTGTCTCCACGGAGTGGGTGGCCGAGCACGCCAGCGATCCCAACGTGCGGATCATCGAGTCGAACGAAGACACGCTGCTCTACGCCATGGGCCACCTGCCCGGCGCCGTGCACGTCGACTGGACCAGCGATCTGAACGATCAGGTGCGCCGCGACTACGTCGAGCGCGAGGGCTTCGAAGCGCTGATGGGCCGCATCGGCGTCACGCCAGACACCACCGTGGTCTTCTACGGCGATAAGAACAACTGGTGGGCGTGCTACGCCTTCTGGGTGTTCCAGCTGTTCGGTCACACCAAGGCGCACATCATGGACGGCGGCCGCGTGAAGTGGCAGAAAGAAGCGCGTGGCTGGTCCACTGACACATCAGCGCTGCGGGCCACGACCTACAAGGCGTCCGACCGCGACGACGCGCGGAAGCGCATCCTGCGCGATGACATGATCCAGTATCAGAAGGGCGGCGGCCAGCTCGTCGACGTGCGCAGCCCCGAGGAATTCGCGGGCA
>JBDTWC010000422.1:0-3731 GCA_040006875.1 Acidobacteriota bacterium
CGGGCGTGGCTGGGGCGGCGAGTTCGGGCGGCGGTGGCGGCGGGGGAGGCGGCGGCGCGGCGGCGAGGGCCGCGGCCAGAGCCGCCGCTTCGGCATCGAGCGCGGCCAGGGCGAGGGTGCGCAGGCCGGCGGCCACATCCACCATGTCGCCCAAGGCCACGTTGCTCGGGTCGTCCTGGGCCACGGCGCCGCCGAGTTCGGCGACCACCGCGAATTCGGTGGCGGCATTGCGATACTGCTTGCCGTCGTAGGCGCGGCGCGCGGCGGTGTAGCGCTGCCTCACGATGCCAGGCAGCAGCCGACGGCGCACGCTCGTGAACACCGCGCGCACTCGCGGCGAGCTATCGGCATCGAGTTCGTAGGACGGGTACAACTCGAGCAGTTCGCCCATGGTCGACTCGGCATCGGCGGTCCGACCGAGCGCCAGCAGGCACAGCACTCGGTAATGATCGATCGACACGCGGTCCGAGACATCGGCCGCGGCCACCGGGACCGCGTCGAGTGCAACGAGCGCGTCCTCGTAGGCCGCCGCTTCGTACAAGCGAATGGCCGGGTCGAGCGAGGCTTGAGCCGCTGCGTCTCCGGCCCGCCCGGCGCACAGCGCCACCAGCGTGATGACGACGCCGACGCGGGTCATGGCCGCGGCCTCAGATCGACGCTCACGCGGTTCAGCGCCGACAGACGCACGGTCACCGTTTCGGTGCGCTCGCCCAAGGTCGGATGGCGCAGCGTGACTGTGTGCGCGCCAATCGGCAGCGCCACATTGGCCACCGGTGTGTCGCCGTAGGGGCGGCCATCGATGGTCACGGTGGCCCACGGCAGTGCGTTCACGCTGAGCCCGGCGGTCGGATGGTCGACCGACAGACGAGCGGTACGCCCGGCCGGTACCGTCACCGCCATCTGCTGCTGGAAGCCGAGCGCGTCGTTGACCAGGTTGAACTGGTGGCGTCCGGCGCCAACCATGATGCGTTCACTACGGCTGACCCCGAGCAGTTGTCCACCCTCTTGCACTTGGAGCTCGAACGGCGCATCGATGCTGATCCAGCCAGAGAGCGGCGCCTGCGGCGTATCGACACCGAAGACCAGCGCGGCGCTGGCCCCGGCGACCACCGTGACGGTGCGCGTGGCAACACTCGACGCGCTGCGCACTTGCACCACGTGCTCGCCGGGGGTGAGCGTGGCGGTAAACGGCGTGACCCCGGCGACGGTGCCGTCGATGCGGAGCTCGGCGCCGGCCTGTGGGCTCTCGACCCGCAAGGCGCCGAGTGCCGGCGTGGCGATGGGAATAGCCAGGGTGACGTGGCGACGCCACTCCGCGCCGGCGACGATGTCGGCGCTGATCCGTTCTGGCGGCACGCCGGCATCGGCGCCGGCCACTTCGATGGCATGCGGCCCTGGCGACAACTGCAACACGATCGGCGTGGTGCCCCGCGGCGTGCCGTCCACGGTGACGACAGCGCCGCCTGGATGCGACGACAGAATCGCGGTGCCGGTGGGCGGCGGACCGACCGGCAGCCACACCGCGCGACCCGTCGCCGATGCCCACACGGCGGCCGTGGCGGCGGCGGCCACCAGCACGGCAGCGCTCACCGGCAGGACCACCCAGCGCCGCGGCTTCGGCGGCGGTGCGGGAATCGGGCCGAGCGACGGTCGGCGCAGTGGCGTGACGGGGCTGCCGGTGGCGACGTCAGTCTTGCCGTCGAATCCCCAAGGATCGTCTGCGCTCGCGACGGGCGTCGGGACTTTCCCGTCTGGTGCCGGCATGCTCTGGGGAGTCTCCAATGCGTGGGCTTCAAAATTATTAGAGCAAGGCCAGTGCCACTCGCGCAACTACCAAAGCCCTGCCCTCACCAGGCGCCATTCCTTGCCGCAATCAGGCCAGTTCCAGGCGCGCCCGACGAATTCCAGCGCGGCTTCGACGCTCGCGATATCAGGGTCAGGGCAGACTTTCATCCGCTTAAGCGCGGGCTTGACTGTGGCTATTTCAACCCCTCGGCCACCGTCAGGAACCGGTCGATGTCGTCGTCGGTGTTGAACAGTGCCGGCGACACGCGGATCTGCGTGCCGTTTTCGCGCACGCTCACTTGCGTATTCGTGGCGGCGAGGTGCTTTGTGATGGCGTCCTGTGGCTTCGATACCTTGAACGCGACGATCGATGAGCGGTTGCCGTCGGGGGTCACGAGTTCGAAGCCAAGCGTGCGCAGGCCCTGATGCAGGCGATGGGCGAGGGCCACGGTGTGGCTCTCGATGCGGTTCACGCCCACGCGCTCCACATACGCCAGCCCGGCGCCCAGCTGGTAGATCGGGCCGAAGGCGGGCGTGGCGTAGTCGAAGCGCTTGGCGGTCGTGTAGATCTGGAACTCCGTCTGGCTGATCTCTCGTTCGGCGCTGTGCCAGCCGTAGCGATCGGGCGTGAGCCGGCCCGCCGATTCGCGGCGCACGTAGAACGGAGCCACGCCGTAGCTGCCCAATACCCACTTGTAGGTGCCAATGCACATGGCGTCCACGCCGGCTGCCTTCACGTCCACCGGGAACATGCCCACGGCCTGGATGCCGTCGGTGTAGAAGAACGCGCCATGCGCGTGAGCCAGGTCGGCAATCGGGCGCAGGTCGTGGCGGAAGCCGTTCTGGTGCGACACCCACGCCACCGATACCAGCTTGGTGCGGCTGCTCACGAGCGGCTCGAGCTCCTTCAACGTCACCGCGCCGCCCCGGGCCTTCGCGATGCGCAGCTCCATGCCCGTCGTCTTCGCGAGCTGCGAGTAGAGCACGAACTCGGACTCGTAATGCAGTTCGTCGATCACGACATTGTCTCCGCGCCCGAGGTGCAGCGACTGCGCCACCACGTTCTCGCCCTCGCTGGTCGCCGACAGGAACGCAATCTCATCGGGGCTGGCGTTGATGAGTCGCGCATACTGCACACGCACCTCCTCGGTCTTCCGCAGCATGTCGCCCAACGCGATTGGCGCCATGCCTTTCGCGTCGGCGAAGTCGCGGCCCACCTGCATCACCGGCCGCGGCGTGGGCGCGATGTAGGCGGAGTTGAGGAAGAGCGAGGTGCCGGCGACTGGGAAGTCGGCTCGCACGCCGAGCGGGTCGGCCGCGGTTGCGCGCGTCGCGGCGAAGATGGGATGGGCCACTGCAGGACGAGCGGCGAGGCCCGCCACCGCGGGGAGGACCGAGAGCACGGCACGACGAGTGAGCGACATGGGCAGGTCCTGACGTGGAAAGGGCCGCCGCCCGCAACGCCGGGCGACGGCCTCGAGTCACTGGCGCGCGAGCGAACTACTGCGCCGACGAGGGCGTGCTCAGCAGCGACTTGATCTGCTTCACGGCGTAGTCGGTCTTCATCTCGAAGAGCTTCTTGCCGAGTTCGGCCGTGCTCTTGCGGCCATCGCCGCTGATGCCGTTGTTGATGCGCGGCTTGGCCGGGTCAGGACGCTGGCCCTGGGGCAGCACCGGATCGCCGAGCGCGTCCTTCACCAGATCCTTGCGCACCCAACCTTTGTCGTTGCCGAGGTAGAGCATCTCCGAGGTGTCGGGAATGCCGGCGTGCGAGCTGGTCGGGTAGTTGTTCGCGATCAGGAACTTGTCGAAGTCGCCGTTGGCCTTGGCGTAGACCTCGTCGCAGAACACCACGCGGATGCCCTTGCCGGCGTACTTCGCATCGAGCTTCGTGGCCACGGCCTTGAGCTGCGCCTGGCCGCCGCCGTGGTCGCCCATCAGCACCA
>JBDTWC010000423.1:0-3727 GCA_040006875.1 Acidobacteriota bacterium
CGTCGCTCTTGAACTTCTTCACCGCGGCGCGCATGTCGTCGGGCGTCATCTTGGGATTGGCGATCTGGCCGAGCGAGGTGAGCAGGCGCGGTCCCGGCAGCACCCCGCGGGCCAGGGCCGCACGCAGCACGCCGTCGGACCGCGCGCCCACGCTCTGAATCGTCGTGAAGCCGGCGAGCAGGGTCACGTAGGCGTTCTCCGCGCCGTAGAGCGCAGCCACGTCTTCCGGTTCCTGCCCCGACACGAACCGGTCGTGGTCGTCGAAGTGCCAGCCGATGTGCACGTGCGTGTCGATGAAGCCGGGCAGCAGCGTGAGGCCACCGAGGTCGTAGGTGGGCGTACCCGCGGCAGCGCCCACGGCCGTGACCTTCCCGCCGTTCACCGTGACGAGCACGTTGGGCCGCTGACCGCCCCGGCCATCGATCATCAAGGCCGCGTGGATGGTGACAGCGGCCGACTGCGCGGTGACTGCGGGGCCGCGGCTGGCGACTACCGCAAGCAGGCAGAGGGCGAGCGCGAGACGGCGGATCGTGGGCTGGTACATGGGGCGCATTCTACGCGATGGCGCCGACCGGGCCCGCGCCGGTCACACGACGCGCGCGACGATGAGCAGCCCGGGCAGCGTAAGGATGATGTCCACGAGCAGCGGTCCCACCACCTCGGTGGCGAGCACGGCCGGCCACAAGGTGGCGGCGCTGAGTGCTGCGGCGCTGCACGCCACGCCCACGCGGCCCTCGATGAGGGCCAGTGCACCCGCGGCCAGGGCCAGCCCGACGGCGATGTGCGTGGCGGCGCGCGATCCGAGGGCCACGGGCAAGGTGATGACGCCTTCGGCGCGGTCGCTCCTTTCGTCTTTCAAGTCGCACAACAGACAGCCCGCGGCGAGCAGCAGGAAAATCGGCGCGGCGACGGCCTGGTGCAGCCAGTGCCAACCCAACCAGGCACCGTCGTTGAAGGGCAGCGCGATCGCACACCACGTCCACACCAGCGGCACGGCCAGGGTCTTGGCGTGGGGGATGCGCTTCATGCGCGGATACAACAGGGCCAGCAGCCCGACGACCGGTACGGTCGCTGCAGTGGGCAACGCCAGTCGTGGCAGGAGCCAGGCGATGGCGATCGTGGCGCACAGAGCCGACGCCGCCAGTGCGCCGGTCACCCACCGGGGCGCGGACCGCGGCCCGTCGATCACGCGATCGAGGCTGTAGGCGGCGCCGATGCCGAGCAGCAGCACCGCCGCGCCCACCGGCTCCCACGGGCGGCCGATGGCGCGCTCCACGACCAGCAGTGTCGACCACCCGAGCGCGAGCGGCCACCAGATGTGCAGGAGCAGGAGGACGGAGCGGGCCGGCGGTTCACGCATGGGCGCCTCGCCCGATCTTAGCGCGAGGCGGGGAGCCCGGCCCACCGGCATCTGAGCCGGCGGGCCGTCGATAGAGCAGAGGTGGCTAGAAGCGGTAGCGGGCGCTGATGCGGAAGACGCGCGCGGCCGGAATCGGGTTGGCCGAGGCCGCGTCGATCCCGCCGCTCGAGAGCGGCTTGTTGTAGTTGGGCCCGTTGGTCGTGATGCGGCGCAGCACCACGCTCGAGTTGAACAGGTTGAAGGCGTCGGCGAACGCCTCGAAGGTGTGGCTGCCGCGAATGGCGAAGGTCTTCGACAGGCGCAGGTCGGCGAGCTTGACCCAGTCGTAGCGGCCGGCCTGGCCCTCGACCGTGACGTTCACGAGCGTGTTAAGCGCGTTGCGCGCCTGGACCACGCGGTCGAAGTAGGCGCCCTGCTGCGCCGTGAAGGTCGAGGCCAGGAGGAACTTCCACGGCAGGTCGACGGTGCCGCTCATGCGCACCCCCTGGTGGGTTTCGGGCAGGGCCTGGGTGCCCTTGGTGTCGGTGCCGATGAACACGCCGTAGAGCGCCTCGTTGGGGTTGCGCGGGTCGATGTTCTTGGCGTCGCGACGGTCGATCTCGTAGGACGCGAGAAACGACCAGCGATCGGAGTGGACCTTGTTGAAGGTGGCTTCAAACGCCGTGTAGCGATCGTCGCCCTCACCCGGCGCCGCGTTGATGAAGAGCGACTTCACCTGGCCGAAGCCGGGGTAGGAGCGCGGCACCGAGTAGACCTCGATCACGCCGTCGTCGCTTGTGCCGACCACGTTGTCGCGTCCGGGATCGACGGCGGTCACCCGGTCGGTGAACGCCTCGAAGGGCTGCGCTACGTTCAGCTCCTTGTTGCCGCGGAAGTCGCGCTTGCGCACCACGTTCAGGCGCAGCGATGTGCTGCTGCTCAGGCCGAGGTCGGTGCCGACGGTGTACTCGTCCATGTACTCGCCCTTGAGCGACGGGTCGAGGCGGCTGTCGCGGCTCTGGCCGGTCACCGACGTGAGGTCGGCTGCCACCGGCACGTAGGGAATCGTGCCGTCCCAGCGGGTATAGGTCGAGACCAGCGTGTTTGCCGGGTTGATCTGGCTGGCGACCGGACCCGCCGCCGCGGTCACGCCCGAGCCGCTGGCGGCGTAGCGTCCGTAGCTCGCCTTGAGGGCGACCCGGCCGGTGCCGGTGATGTCGTAGATCGCCGACAGACGCGGCGACCAGGCGCTGTAGGTCGGGAAATCGTGGCTCTCGGGGTAGGCCCGCGCCGTGGCGAACGGCCCGGTGCCGGGGTTGCCCTGCTCTGGCAGCCACGACGCGTAACGATCGAAGCGCACGCCCACGTTCAGGGTGAGGCGGCGGCCGAGGGTCATGCTGTCGTTGGCGAACCACGAGTTGTAGAGCACGCCCGAGTTGGTGTTGTTCGGGTACTCGAACACCTGCACTGAATCGGGCCGCTGGAAGAAGCCGGCATCGCCGGCCAGGCTGCGGTATTGATAGACCTGCTGATTCGGGTAGCCGTAGGTCTCGACGTAGTTGGTGCTGTGGTAGCCGAGCACGCCCGACTTGATTTCGTGGTTGGTCGAGCCGATGGCCCGGTACCACGCGAAGGTGCCGTTCCAGCCGACGCGCAACGGCTCGCGGTTCAACTCGAGGTAGGCGCCGCGCGTCTGGGTCGTGGTCAGGTCGATCTGGCGCGCGTCATCGGTCCACGCCTTGTCGGGCCACCAGTAGCCCGAGCGGTTGACGCTGGCGTCGAAGGTCATGCTCTGGCTCATGATGCGCGTGAACTTGGCGGCCGGACCGATCGCCGTCCACGCGATCTGATTCTGCGTGGCTTCGAGCGGCACGAAGGTGCTGGCGTTGCGGTACGGCTGCCATTTGCGATTCAACTGCTGCGTGAGCTCCAGCTTGTTGTTCTTCGACATCTGGTAGGTCAGCTTCAACGTCGGGTTGTCGAGCCGCGTGAAGTACTCCACCTGATCGCCCGACTTCGACGACACGAAGCCAGGAATGAGCAGACCCGAGTAGTTGTAGCCGTAGGCGGCGTAGAACCACAGCTTGTCGCGCAGGATCGGACCGCCCAGGTCGAGGCTCACGTCGTTGTAGCGCGTGAACTTGTTGTTGCCGGGGTCGAAGCCTTCCTTGCGCAGCTGGTCGGTGACGTTGTTGCCCTGGAACGCGCCGTCCTGCCACGAGCCGAGGTAGCTGCCGTGGAACTGGTTGCTGCCCGACTTGATGATGAAACTCAGGGTCACGCCTGGGCTCTGCGCCTCGGCGCCCTTGGACGCGCCCGCCACCTGCACCTGCTCGTAGGTGTTGTAGTCGCCGAAGAACTGATCCCAGACGACGCCGTCGAACTTGA
>JBDTWC010000424.1:0-3721 GCA_040006875.1 Acidobacteriota bacterium
TGCTCGTTGCTGTGGCTGAGGTTCTGGATGAGGATCTCGCCGCGCGGCTGGTGGTTCTGGCCGAGCGTGACGAGCTCGCTCAGCGACGCGTCGGTCTGCGTCTTGTAGACGGCGTCGCAGTAGGCGGTAGCGCCCTTGATGGCGGCGACGAGGGCCGCTTTGCCGAGCGGCTTCTCGAAGTCTTCCTTGTTGGGATTGGCCTCGCCCTTGGCCCGTGAGCAGTAGCTGTAGGACGCGTTGGCGACGTGGCCCACGAAGCCGCCGAACGTGCGCACGTCCTTGGCCGGCTGAAAGGCGAAGGCGGCGTCGGGCATCTTCTCGGCCGCCTCGACCACGTTCACGGCCACCGCCGCGTGCATCCGTGCGAGCGACTCGGCGAGCGCCTTGCTCTGCGCGAGCGCCGGAGCCGCCGATGCCACGAGCACGACGAGGGTGAGCGCGAGTCGGGTCATGGTGCGCCGTCTCCTGGGAACTTCGGCCCGATCGATCGCCATGACACTCGACGTGAGCGCGCCAGCTGGGCTCGAAGTTCGGAATTGTAACCCAGCGGAGCGGCGCGCCCGTGCGCAAAATTTCACCGGATCGGCACCACGAGCTGAGCCGTGCTGCCGGGCTCGATGCGCACCGTCTGGGTCGACTTCCACCCCGCGCGTTCGAGTACGACCTGATAGTCGCCGGGGGGCACGTCGCGCAGCGTCAGCGGCGTAGAGCCGCGCGCGCGGCCATCGATCGTGACCTTGGCCTTCGAAGGCTCGCTGCGCACCTCGAGCACACCCGTCGACGCCACGCCGATGAGCTCGACATATTGCGCCGTCTGGACTCCGGCGCGAATCTGCAGCGGGATGACGCGCGGCTCTGCGGTCCCGGCACGCACTTGCAGCACGTGGGTGCCCGGCTTGACGCGCGCGGTGAGCGGCGTGACGCCGCGGTCCGTGCCGTCGATGAACACCTTCGCGCCTCCCGGACGCGACTGTACGACCAGCTCGCCGTCGCCGCCCAGTCCCTCGGTCGGCCGCGACAACAGCCAGCCGATGAACAGAGTCTGCGCCATGGCCACTGCCGCGAGTGCCGCCACGGCGCGCAGCGACTGCCACCAGGCGGTTCCGGCCGGCGCCGACACAGGGTCATGGGACGGAGTGTCATCCGCGGCCAGCGCCGGCGCATGCCAGTCGGCGATCGGCGTGACGGTGGCTGTAGCTGTGCCTGTGTCTGGGCCGGGTGCAGTCGCCACCACCGGCAGTGCGGGGGCCGGAGCGGTCGATGCCGCCATCGGCCCTGGAGCGGGCGCCACGGCGCTGCTCGCGGCGACGATCGGCGAAGCCCAAGGCGCCGGCAGCACCACGTCAGCCACGGCGGCCAGGAACGGCGCCGGTATGGACCCGGACACCGCGGCCTCGGGCATCGTGGCCAGGTCGGCCGCGGACGCGGCGGCCCTCTTCCGCACGCCCGACCGGCGCGAGGGCGGCGCAGGCACGTCGAGGTCCACGCCCAGTGACGCGGCCGCTGCCGCCGCGTCGGCCTTCGGTGCGGGCAGACGGTCGAACGCCGCTGCCAGCGGCACCTGGCCGGGCGGCGGCGCCTCGAGCAGCAGCTCCACTTCGGGCACCGGCAGCTCGAACCCCGGCATGAAGCGCTCGAAGCGCGCCACGGCAGTGTCAAGTTCGCTCGGCTGCGCCAGCAGCGACGGCTCGGCGGCCAGCAGGCGCTCGAGCGCCATCTGCGCGTCGAAGAGGGTGGCGAAGTTCTTGGGCGCGAGTTGCAACGCGCGCAGCAGCCAGTCGCGCAGCGGCCCTGAGAGCGGCGCGTGGATCACGGCCGGCGTCTTCTGCCGGGCGCTGGTCACGAGATCCTCGAGCCGATCGGGGAACTCGTCGTCGCGCAGGCGCCGCCCGACGATGAGCGAGAGCACGGTCAGTCCGACCTGCACGACATCGCTGCGCTGCGACACGGTGGCGCCGTCGACACCGGCCGGCATGGCGACGCGCAGGGTGCGCCACAGCCGCTCCGCGGGCCAGCCGAGCGAGTCGATGGCCGAACCGAGCACGTAGTCGGTGAGCACGAGCCGCGCTTGCGGCGTGAGGAGCAGGTGCTCGGGGCCGAGCGCGCCGCTGGCCGTATCGCGGCTCTGCGTCGAGAGCAGCGCCGCCGTGGGCAACAACTGGCGGAGCAGCAGCATCACGACGCCGATGTCGAAGGTCAGGTTCTCGGATTCGGCGACGTCGAGCAGGTCGGCGAGGCGCCAGCCCTTGATGTAGTCGCTGACGATGGCGAGGCCGCCGGCACCGTCGGCCTCGACCCGCTGCACGCGAGCGTAGGAAGTGAGCCGGCGGCCGTGCAGGTGGGCGGCGCGCTCCTTCAGCGCGGCGGCGAACGCGGCGTTGCCGGCCAGCACCGAATCGAGCACCAGGTGCTCGGTGGGGGGCGCCTCGGTGGTGGTGACGCGGACCACGCGCCGGCCGAAGCCGTCGGCGAAGACTGGGGAAGACTCGACCATGGGAACCCACCACGAGAACCAAGATCCGCTCCATCGCCGCGGCGGCCACGGGCGCGTGCAGCCGCGGGCAGCGCCGTGTCGCGGTGGGGCGTGAGCGCCGTGGCGGCTCGGCAGACGCCCGGTTGACGCGCACGGAAACCGTCGCTGGCTTACAATTCCGGCGGACACTGGCGACAAATCTGGTCGCCGGCCCACAATCGCTGGTCAGCGCTGCTACACTGCGCTGAACGGCACATGTTTTCCGGTGTTCCGTGCCCTTTGCACTCTCCCGGATTGGCGGTGCGCTCACGATGGATGCGGTCGTCCTCATGTCACTCATCGCCGGTTTCACGACCGGCGCTCTTGCCGCCTGGGTCTTCGCCCGGGTGCAGTTCCGGCGCGAGCTGACCGAATCGATTGCCACCCATCAGGCCACGGTCGGCGCCGCGCAGGCGCTGTTTCACCAGACCACGCGCCGGCTCAGCGAGGTGCAGACCGAGCTGACCAAGTCGCGCGACGACCTGGAACGATCGCGCATCGAAGGCTCGGTCCTGAGAGAGGAGCTGGCCCGCGTCAACACCGAGCTCGCGCACCAGGAACAGGAAGTGCCAAAGCAGGTCGCGATGCTCGGCCAGGCGCAGGAGCAGTTGCGCGACAGCTTCCAGGCGCTGGCCGGCGCGGCACTGAAGTCGAGCAACGAAGAATTCCTGAAGCTGGCGTCCGAGCGCATGTCGGGTCTGCACAAGGACGCGTCGAGCGAGATTGCCAAGAAGCAGCAGGCCTTCGACGACCTGGTCACGCCCATCCGCCACGTGCTCCAGCAAGTGGATCTGAAGCTCGGCGAGGTCGAGAAGAACCGCATGGAGACCGGCGCCGAGATCTCGTCGCTGCTCGAGGCGATTGGCCGCAGTCAGACGCAGCTCCGCGCCGAGACCACCAACCTGGTGCGCGCGCTGCGCACGCCCACGGTGCGCGGCCGGTGGGGCGAGATGCAGCTGCGGCGCGTAGTCGAGATGGCCGGCATGCTCGAGTACTGCGACTTCGACGAGCAGTCCAGCCACAACACTGAGAATGGCCGCGTGCGTCCCGACCTGCTGGTCCGTTTGCCCGGCGGCCGCACGGTGGTGATCGACGCCAAGGCGCCGCTTGAAGCCTATCTCGACGCGCAGGACGCCGCCGACGAAGCGACGCGTGAGCAGAAGCTCGCCGATCACTCGCGCCAGGTGCGCGACCACATGACGAAGCTCG
>JBDTWC010000425.1:0-3717 GCA_040006875.1 Acidobacteriota bacterium
GGCTTCAGCCCGGCGGCCACGTCGCACACGCGCTCGTCGTAGAAGTAGAGGCCGGTCACCGCGAACTTCGACTTGGGCACCTTGGGCTTCTCTTCGAGGCTGTTGGCGCGTCCATCGGCGTCAAACGACACGACCCCGTAGCGTTCAGGATCGGCGACCCGGTAAGCGAACACCGTGGCGCCCTGCTCACGCTGGGCGGCGCGCTGCAGGGCCACCGGGAAGCTGTCGCCGTAGAAGATGTTGTCGCCCAGGGCCAGGGCCACTCGCTCGCCGGCCACGAACTCCCGGCCGATGATGAAGGCCTGCGCCAGCCCTTCGGGCTTGGGCTGCGTGGCGTAGTGCAGCGTGATGCCCCACTGTGATCCGTCGCTCAGCAGACGCTGGAACGCCGTCTGATCCTCGGGCGTCGTGATGATCAGGATGTCGCGAATCCCCGCCAGCATGAGCGCGGTCAGCGGGTGGTAGATCATCGGCTTGTCGTAGATCGGCACGAGCTGCTTCGACACCGCCAGGGTGACGGGATAGAGGCGTGTGCCCGAGCCGCCGGCGAGGATGATGCCCTTCACGACTTGGCCGCCGACAGGCCGAGCCGCTCGCGGTCGTACTTGCCGCTCGTGACTGCGTCACACCACGAGCGATTGGCGAGGTACCACGCCACCGTCTGGTCGAGACCCGCCTGGAAGGTGTAGCGCGGCGAGAACGCGAGTTCGCGCTGCAGTTTCGAGGCGTCGATGGCGTAGCGCTGGTCGTGTCCAGGCCGATCCTTCACGAACGTCTTCAAGCCGCGGTAGCTCGCCACGCCGGCGGCCGCCAGGCGCGGATTCGCGGCGGCGGGCGCCACCCGTTCGAGCGCGTCGCAGATGGCGTCGACCATGTCGATGTTGGTGCGCTCGGCATTGCCGCCGACGTTGTACTTCTCGCCGGGCACGCCCGCTTCGAGCACCCGCAGGATGGCGTCGCAGTGGTCGTCGACGTGCAGCCAGTCGCGGCGGTTGAGGCCGTCGCCGTAGATCGGCAGCGGCTTGCCGTCGAGCGCGTTCATGACCATGAGCGGCACCAGCTTCTCGGGAAACTGGTAGGGGCCATAGTTGTTCGAGCAGTTCGTGAGCAGCGTGGGCAGGCCGTAGGTCTCATGGTAGGCGCGTACCAGATGATCGGCCGACGCTTTGCTCGCCGAGTACGGGGAGTTGGGCTGATAGGGCGTCGTCTCGGTGAAGGCGCCCTCCGGGCCGAGCGATCCGTAGACCTCGTCGGTCGAGATGTGCAGGAACCGGAACTGCGCGCGCAGGCTCTCGGGCGCGCCGCGCAGGAACACGCGCGATGCTTCCAGCAGCTCGAACGTGCCCGCGATGTTGGTGCGCACGAAGTCGCCGGGCGCGTCGATCGACCGGTCCACGTGGCTCTCGGCGGCAAAGTTCACGACCGCCGTGGGTTGCGTCCCCTCGATCACGGCGCGCACATCCGCGCGTTCGGCGATGTCGCCGTGCACGAAGGTGACGCGGTCGCCGTCGAGTACGCCCTCGAGGCTCACGAGATGCCCGGCATAAGTGAGCTTGTCGAACACCACCAGCCTGGCGACGCCGGCGGCGTGGGCGCGACGCACGAAATTGGAGCCGATGAAGCCGGCCCCGCCGGTGACGATCCACGTGGCCGCGGAGCGCTGCTGATCGGACATGTCTCGGACTGGCAAGGCCCGATTATAATCTGATATCCGCGTATCCTTTCTTGCCCTGCACGCCCCACAACGCAGCCCCGGGCAGCGTTATCGCGTGGAAGCGTTTGCCGCCGGACTGGCGCAACGTGGCATTGCACTGCGCTACGACTGGGTGCTCGACGACGACGACCTCCGAGTCTTCTACGGCGCGGAATCCGCGGCCCGAAAGGCTGCCGTGGCCAGCCGGGCGTTGTGGCGCCGGCTGCGCAGTCTGGCCAACGCGGGCGATGTCGATGTGTGGCTGGTGCAACGCGAGGCGTTCTTCCTCGGCAACGCCTGGGGTGAATGGCTGGCCAGCCGGCGCGCGCCGGTCGTGTTCGACTTCGACGACGCCATCTGGATCCGCGCCCTCTCGTCGGCCAACAGCCGCTACGCCTGGCTGAAGAACGTCGACAAGATCCCGCGCATCGTGCACCTTGCCCACACCGTGATCGCCGGCAACGCCTACCTTGCGGCGTGGGCGCGGCAGCATTCAGGTAACGTCGTGGTCGTGCCGACGTGCGTCGACACCGAGATCTTCACGCCCCCTGCGCGGGCACGCGCGGGCGGTCCGGTCGTGATTGGCTGGAGCGGCAGTCCGTCCACGATCGAGCACTTGCGGCCGCTCTTGCCCGTGCTCGAGCGGGTGAAAGCGCGCTACGGCGATGCCGTGCGCGTGCGGGTGATGGGCGATCCGGGCTTCGCCTACCCGCCGCTCGCGCTACACGGCGAAGCGTGGTCGACCGAACGCGAGCTGGCGCTGCTTGACGAGATGGACATCGGCTTGATGCCTCTGCCCGACGATGCCTGGACGCGGGGCAAGTGCGGACTGAAGGGCCTCGTCACCATGGCGGTCGGGGCGGCCTGCGTGATGAGCCCGGTCGGCGTGAACACCGAGATCGTCGAGCCGGGTGTGAATGGCTACCTGCCCGCCTCCGACGACGAGTGGTACGACACGCTCTGCCGGCTGGTCGAGGACCAGCCCACGCGGGCGCGGGTCGGCGCTGCCGGCCGGCAGACGGTCGTCAGCCGCTACGCGGTGGCGGGCTGGATCGACACGCTCGCCTCGGTGTTACGCGGCGCGGGCGGTGCCTGAGGCGTCGGCGCGCCGGCGCCTGGACGGCAGCGCTCAGAGCTGGGCGCGGATGGCCCAGAGATCCGGAAATGCCGGCTGTGCCACGGTAGTGCGCAGATACGCGGCGCCAGCCGAACCGCCCGTGCCCGGCTTCACGCCGATCGTGCGCTCGACCATCTTCATGTGGCGGTAGCGCCACTCCTGCACGCCTTCGTCGAGGTCGACGAAGCGCTCACACATCTCCGAGTTCTTGGCGTCGGTCTTGTAGACCTGCACGAGCACCTGCTGCAGTGCCGGAGACGCCTCGGTCGGGGCCGCCGGATCGACGGCCAGCAGGTCGACGGGCACTGGATAGCCCTCACGCGACAGGTAGTGGAGAAAACTGAGCCACAGCGACGGCTGGGTCAGTCGCGCGGTGAGAGCGGCGCGGGCCCGGCTGCCGGCCGGGAAGCGTTCCACAGCTGAGGCGTGACGGCGGCCGAGCACGAACTCGAGCTGGCGGAACTGATCCGACTGGAAGCCGCTTGCCTGGTCGAGACGTTCGCGGAACGACTGGAACTCGAGCGGCGTCATCGTCTCGAGGATGTCGAGCTGCGCCACCAGCACCTTGAGGATCGAGAGAATGCGCTTGAGCGTGTGCTGCGCGCGGTGCGCGTCGTTGGCGTCGAGCAGCACGCCTACGCGGTCGCACTCGTGCAGGATCTCCTTGAACCAGAGCTCGTAGACCTGATGGATCACGATGAAGAGCAGCTCGTCGTGCTCGGGTCCGTCGGAGAGCGGCTGCTGCAGCGTCAGCAGGTCATCGATACGAAGGTAGGAGTTGTAGGTGACGGCGCGATCCATCGGTCGATTATCGGACGGGAAGCGCGAGGCGGACGCGAGCAGACGAAAAAAAGGCGGAAGGCCCGCTAGCGCGGCGCGCCTTCCGCCTCAAGAGACTCCCCCACAG
>JBDTWC010000426.1:0-3716 GCA_040006875.1 Acidobacteriota bacterium
GCAACGGCTTCGGCATGATGGCGTTTGCGGGCATGGTGGGCCAGTCGCTGTCTGCCGCCGGTCTCGACCAGGCCGCCAAGGGTGCGGCCAAGGGCGTGCCTGCGGGTTTTTCCCAAGGCCTGCACCATCCCGCGCGCGCCAAGCGCGTGATCTTCCTCTATATGAACGGCGGGCTGTCGCAGGTGGACAGTTTCGATCCGAAGCCCATGCTGGCGAAGTACCACGGCCAGCCGTTGCCCGGCGGCACGGTAGCCACCGAGCGCAAGACCGGCTCGCTGATGAAGTCGCCCTTCGCGTTCACTAAATACGGCCAGAGCGGTCTGGAAGTGAGCGAGCTCTTTCCCCACGTGGGCGCCTGCGCCGATGACCTGTGCCTGATCCGCTCGATCTACACCGACATCCCGAATCACGAGCCGTCGATGCTCATGATGAACACCGGCCACAGTCAGGTGGGCCGGCCGTCGCTCGGATCGTGGCTTACCTATGGACTCGGCACCGACAACCAGAACCTGCCCGGCTATGTGGTCCTGTGCCCAGACATTCCGACCACCGTGGGCCCGCCGCTGTGGAACAGCGCGTTCCTGCCCGCCGTGCACCAGGGCACCTACATTCCGAGCAAGGTCGAACGGCCGGATCAGATCATCGGCAAGGACTTCGACCCGAAGAAGCTCGTCTCGTATATCCACAGCAAGGACTTCACGCTGGCCGAACAGCGGCGTGAACTCGACCTGATGGAGACGCTCGACAAGATGCAGCGCGGCGCCGCCCCCGCCGACCCGCAGTTCGAAGCGGCGATCGGCTCGATGGAGACCGCCTACCGGATGCAGACCGAGGCGCCCGACGTCTTCGACATCCGCAAGGAGAGCAAGGCCACGCTCGAACTCTACGGGCCGGGCAGCACCGCGCGCGGGTGCCTGATGGCCGTGCGGCTCGTGGAGCGCGGCGTGCGCATGGTGCAGGTCTACTACGCCAAGGGTGATCCCTGGGACGCGCACTCCGACATCCAGGAACACCGCAAGAACGCCAAGAACTCGGACCAGCCGTTTGCGGCCGTGATCAAGGACCTCAAGTCACGCGGTCTGTTCAAGGACACGCTGGTCGTGTGCGGCTCGGAGTTCGGCCGCACGCCGGTCGTGGAAGTGGGCGGCATGGCCGGCGCGCAGAGCGGCCGCGACCACAACCCGTTCGGCTTCTCAATGTGGCTGGCCGGCGGCGGCGTGAAGGGCGGCCTCACCTACGGCGCCACCGACGACTTCGGCTTCAAGGCCATCGAGAAGCCGGTGCACGTGCACGACCTGCACGCCACCATCCTGCACCTGATGGGCATCGACCACACCAAGCTCACGTATCGCTACAGCGGGCGCGATTTCAGGCTTACCGACGTCTCGGGCACCGTGGTGCACGACATCATCGCGTAAAGCACCGGACGCGAAGCATCCTCAGAGAAGCATTCTGACGGACAAGAATGTCCAGGAACCGCCAGCCCTGGTCATCGAAGTGCGGTCGAAGAGCACGCGAAAGCGCGATGCGCAGATCAAACACCGCCTGTTCGAGCGCACCGGCGCACGCGAGTACTGGCGGGTCGATCCAGCACTCGACGCCGTGCAGGGGTTCGGTCCGCTCCAGGGACGGCTTCAGCGCGTCGTGGAGATCCCGGCTGAGACGACCACACGTGGCCCACGCCGCTGCTACCCGGGTGCGCGATTGTGATGCGCACCCTGTTCCGAACCCTCGAATAGCGGTCCGGCGCCGGCCCGGCCGTCCGACCGCTACTTTGCCGGATCGGCACACGCGCTGTTCCCGGCGGCGTCGGTGGCGCACACCCGGTAGGTCGCGGTCGTGGACACGTCCGTGGGCCAGTCGGCGACCCACAGATACTCGCCATACCAGCGCATCGGAACGTCGCGGCGCGGCGTGCCGGTGAACTCCACCGCCACGCGCTTCCACTCGCCGGCCAGACTCGGGCTCTTCCGGTCGTGCACGCGGGCGTGCACCTGGAGCACGGCACTTGCGCGCGCGACGGAATGCACGAGTGTGACCGACGGCGGCGCGGTGTCCTTCGCCAGGCCGCGGCCCGAGAACACACGTTCGTCGGTCGCCTTCGGATTCTCGCCCTGCCCCTGCACCACATCCATCCGGCCGTCGCCGTCCAGATCCGCCAACGCAATTGCGAGCGTGCCGGGCGTGTCCGCGCCACTGAAGGCGTCGAGGCGAGCGGTGAAATGACCCTTGCCGTCATTGACCAGCAACCGGTCTGGACCACTCAGCGACCCAATCACGAAGTCTGCATCGCCATCCGAATCGGCGTCGAGGAACGCCACCATGTTGTCGTCTTCACCGACATTCTCGCTAGCCGGCCACCACGACGGCGTGAGGTCGCGAAAGCGGCCCGTACCGTCGTTCTTGAACACATGCTCGCGCCGGCTCGACTGGTCCTCGCCGGCGATGTCGCCGTCGTTCATGGTGACGAGATCGAGGAAGCCGTCGCCGTCGAGGTCCATCGCCTCGAACTCGTAGTTGTTGGTGTACTGCGGCAGCGCCCGCGCGTCCTCGGTGAAGGTGCCGGCGCCGTCGTTCTTGAACAGGCTGCTGCCCGGACAGCGCTTGCACGAGACGAGGATGTCGAGGTCGTCGTCGTTGTCGACGTCGACGAACTCGACGTCCCACGAGAAGCGCACCTTGAGGGCCGGCATGCGCGCCTCGGTTGCGTCGGTGAAGTGGCCGGTGCCGTCGTTCAGCCACAGGCGGGTACGGCCGCCGTCGTTGGTCATGTTGTGGCCCGGACCCCAATCGGCCAGCACGACGTCGAGGTCGCCGTCGCCGTCGACGTCGCCGAACTCGAGATCGCCGACGCTGAGCAGGAGTTGCGGCAGATGCGTGGCCGTGACCTCGCGGAACCCGCCCCGGCCGGTGCCGAGGAAGAGGCGACTCTGGGTCTGGAAGGTGGTGCCGACGAGCACGTCAACCAGGCCGTCGCCATTCACATCGCGCGCCTTGATCACGCGGGCCAGATCCGGCGTGTCGCCGAACACCGCGCTTGTCGCCTCGGCGAACCTGAAGCCCGGGCCAGTGTTCATGAACACCTGATTGGGCTCGGGTGCACCGGGCGTGGAGTAGTCGCCGCCGTTGGCGAAGAGTAGATCGGGACGGCCGTCGCCGTTCAGATCCGCGATCTCGACCTTGTTGGTCCAGTATCTCGTGACCGGGATGGCTCCGGACGTGACGTCGAACCACAGCGGGCTCGCGAACTGGGCTGCGGCGGCCACGCTGGTCAGCAGCACCGCGAGCACGGGCCACACGCGGAGCGGTGACGGCATGGCGCATCATACACGCGCCGCACTGGACATTGGCGGCGGTTGCTGATGTGATCGCGGCCCATGTCGCCTCTCAGCCGACGCGCCTTCCTCGGCACCAGCACCGCGGCCCTGAACGCGCGGGGGCCGCTCGTGGCCCAGGGTGTCGCCGACGCGCCGATTGCCGTCTACGTCACTTTCAACACGACGCCCCTCACGATCGCCGTGGACGCCAGCGGGCCGGTGAAGACGCCGCAGGATCTCGAAGGCCGGATCGTGGCCGGACATCCCATCGACGCCGCGCTCGAGGTCTTCCCGGAGTTCGCCGCAGCCACTCCGCCACTGGCCGAGCGCATCACGGCGTTGCCGCGCTGAGCGCCGTCGAGGACCCGTTTCATGCCCGAACTGACCCGACGCCGCTTC
>JBDTWC010000427.1:0-3713 GCA_040006875.1 Acidobacteriota bacterium
ACGGATATAGAGCACCGTTCGTGCCAGGTCCATCGGCGGGAGGCGCCGCTGATCGCGGCGCGGCCGCCGGCAGATGGCGCTCACCGAGTCAGCACTGGGGCGATGGTAGGTAAACGGCTACCGAGAAGCGGCAGCAGCGCGCTACGGCAGTCGAGCACGGCCATTCCGAGGTCACGGCCGCGTTCACGCCGCGCTCCCGGACGTGTGATGGCCGCACCCGCTGTGGCACACTGCCGGGCGGAGGCTCCCCTGTGATGACGCCGTCGCGTGCCCTCGTTCTCGTCGTGTGCGCCGCCCTTCCCGCTCTCGCCAGTGCCCAGAGTGTCGTGGCGCCTGATGCCGATCCGCGTGTGCAGCAGATCGTGGCCGCCGTGTCGGAGGCGCGCCTCCGCGCCCTGGCCGCGCGCCTGGTCGCCTTCGGCACCCGCGAGAGCATGTCGAACACCACCTCGCCGACCCGCGGCATCGGCGCGGCGCGCCAGTGGATCCACGACGAGCTGGCCAGGTCGGGCGCACGGCTGCGGGTCTCGTTCGACACCCACCTCATCGCCCCGCAAGGCCGCTTCACGACGCAAACCGAGCTGCGCAATGTGATGGCGGTACTGCCGGGCCGCACGGCACGGCGCATCTACGTCTCTGGCCACTACGACTCGCTCAATCTCGGCAGCGGCGGTCAGCAGGCCCTCAACGCCGCCGGCGGCAGCAACCCGCAGGCGCGCGCCGATTTCGATCACCAGGCCGAGGCGCCCGGCGCCAACGACGACGGCAGCGGCACCGTGCTGACGATGGAGCTGGCGCGCGTCTTCGCCGAGAGCGAGGTGCAGTTTGACGCGACGCTGGTCTTCATCTGCTGGGCCGGCGAGGAACAGGGTCTGGTCGGCTCCTCGGCGCACGCGCAGCGGCTGGCCGCCGACCAGGTGCCGGTCGAGGCCGACTTCAACAACGACATCGTCGGCAACAGCCACGGCGGCAACGGCGTCAGCGACGCCGAGACGGTGCGCGTCTACTCGGTGGGGCCCGAAGATTCGATGTCGCGGTCGCTGGCCCGCTTCGTGGCGGGCACCGCCGCCGTCTACGTGCCCTCGCACCGCATCCGCCTGATGGCGCGCGAAGATCGCTTCGGCCGCGGCAGCGACCACTCGTCATTCACGCGGCAGGGCTTTCCCGCGATCGTGTTCCGCGAAGCCAACGAGAACTTCGCCAAGCAGCACACCGCCGCCGACACGCTCGAGGGCGTGGATTTCGCGTATCTGGCCCAGAACGCGCGCGTCAACGCCGCCAGCGCAGCCGCGCTGGCCCTGGCTCCACCGGCACCGAAGGTGACGAGCGACACGGGCGCGAACCTGCTCACCCGCGGCGCCTCCGGCTACGACGCGCAGTTGAAGTGGAACGCGGCGCCGGGGGCGGCGGCCTACCGCATCTACTGGCGCGACACCTGGAGCAACGACTGGCAGCACCGCCAGACCATCGGCAACGTCACCGAGTTCGTGCTGCCCGGCGTCTCGATCGACGACTTCGTGTTCGGCGTGGCGGCGGTGGCCGCCGACGGCCACGAGAGCCTCACGAGCGCCTACATATCGCCGGCCCGGCAGAGCGCCGACGTGAAAGTCGTGAAGCCTTCTTAGAAGAGCGGCTTTACAAGGCACGCCTGCCGCCCCCACACTGGTGGTTTCGGCCGCGCTCGAGATTCGCGCGGGGAGACCTGTGTCACACGACGGCCACGAACCCAAACTGCTGCCTTTGGCCCTGACGGCGCTCGGCGTGGTCTACGGCGACATCGGCACCAGCCCGCTCTACGCCATGCGCGAGTGCTTCTACGGCTCGCACTCCGTGGCGCCCACCGAGGGCAACGTGCTGGGCGTGCTGTCGCTCATCATCTACTCGCTGCTCCTGGTCATCTCGCTGAAGTACGTGGCCATCGTGATGCGCGCCGACAACCACGGCGAAGGCGGCATCCTGGCGCTCACCGCCCTGCTGCCGGCGCGCGAGACGCCCGGCCGCAGCACCTCGGTGCTGGTGCTGCTCGGCATTTTCGGCGCCGCGCTGCTCTACGGCGACGGCATGATCACGCCGGCCATCACCGTGCTGAGCGCGATCGAAGGCCTGAACGTGGCCACGCCGGTGTTCGAGCAGGCGGTGGTGCCGATCACGGTGGCCATCCTGATTGGCGTCTTCGCCATTCAGCGCCACGGCACCGACCGGGTCGGCCGGTTGTTCGGGCCGATCATGCTGGTGTGGTTCCTGCTCATCTCCGCGCTCGGTATCGGTTGGCTGTCGACGCGACCGGTGGTGCTCGGCGCCGTGGATCCGCGTCACGCCGTCAAGTTCTTCGCCGAACACGGCTGGCACGGCCTGGCCGTGCTCGGCGCCGTGTTTCTGGTCGTCACCGGCGGCGAGGCGCTCTATGCCGACATGGGGCACTTCGGCAAGCGGCCGATTCGCCTCGCCTGGTTCGCGCTGGTGCTGCCGGCGCTGCTCCTCAACTACTTCGGCCAGGGCGCGCTGCTGCTGACGCATCCCGAGGCGGCGGCCAATCCCTTCTTCCTGATGGCCCCGAGCTGGCTGCTGATTCCGATCGTGGTGCTGGCCACGGCCGCGGCAATCATCGCCTCTCAGGCGCTCATCTCGGGCGCGTTCTCGCTCACCCGGCAGGCGGTGCAGCTCGGCTACTCGCCGCGGATGAACATCGACCACACGTCGTCGGCCGAGGCCGGCCAGGTCTACGTGCCGCAGGTCAACTGGGCGCTGATGACCTGCACGGTGGCGATCGTGATCGGGTTCAAGACCTCAGCCAGCCTGGCCGCGGCCTATGGCATCGCCGTCACGCTCACGATGATCATCACGGCGCTGCTGCTGCACACCGTGGCGGTCGAGCGCTGGAAGTGGCCCAAGCCGGTGGCCTACGCCGTGACCGCGCTCTTCCTGTCGGTGGACCTGACCTTCTTCGGCGCCAACGCCCTCAAGATCGCGCAGGGCGGCTGGCTGCCGCTGGCCATCGGCGGCCTGCTCTTCACGCTGATGACCACCTGGAAGACGGGACGCCGCGTGGTGGCCGAGCGGCTCGCCGCCCGTTCGGAGCCGCTCGACGACTTCCTGGAGCGCATCGCGGAACATCCGCCCGCCCGCGTGCCGGGCACCGCCGTGTTCATGACCGCGCAGCCCAAGGGCACGCCGCCGGCGCTGGCCCACAACCTTCGCTACAACAAGGTGCTGCACGAACATGTGGTCACGGTGCTCGTGAAGACCATGCCGTGGCCCTACGTGCACCAGGAAGAGCGCACCAGCGTGCGCACGATCGGCAACGGCGTCTACGACGTCACCCTCTACTTCGGCTTCATGGACGACGCCGACGTGCCGGCGGCCCTGGCGCTCGCCGCCCTCGACGGCCTGCCGCTCGATGCCGACGACACGACCTACTTCCTCGGCCGCGAAACCCTCATCCCCACCCACTCGCCCGGCATGGCGATGTGGCGCGAGCAGCTCTTCGTGTTGATGGCCAGGAACGCCGGCCGGGCCACCGCATTCTTCCGGCTGCCGCCCGAGCGGGTCGTGGAGCTGGGCGTGCAGGTGGAGTTGTAGGAACCGAACCGGTCAGCGCTTCGGACGCCGCTTGGGGGTCTTGCGCTGGCGCAGCGCCTCGCCCAGCGCCCACGACACGAACATCACCGCCATCACGAGCACGATCGCGATGAGCAGCGGCCGGTTGGCCATGA
>JBDTWC010000428.1:0-3713 GCA_040006875.1 Acidobacteriota bacterium
GAGCCGAAGGCCAGCGCCTGCAGGTCGAACATCAGCTTGACGTGTTCTTCGTAGGAGTCAGGCACGCCGATCGGCGCGCCGGGCAGCTCGCGCTGCTCACCGCTCTGGTTGAACTCCTCGACCTTCTGGATACGCCGTTCGATCTCGCGGATGTCGGAGAGGTAGTCGTCGAGCCGCGCCTGGTCGACCTTGCCGATCTGCGTCTTCAGGCGGCCGACCGAGCCCATCAGCGTGTCGAGGATGCTGCGGTCCTCCTTGCGGCGCTGCGCCCGCTCCTCCTTCGTGGCGCCGACGCCGAAGAGCTGATCGAAGACCGTGCGCGGGTCGCGAATCATGGGCAACGGCTCGTCGGCCTTGGCCCAGCTGATCGAGTCGGTGTAGACGCAGGAGTAGCCGTATTCGCAGCCGCCCGCCTGATCGACCGGCTCGATGCACAACTGCATCGACGGAATCGGCGTCTCCTGCCCGAAGCGCTGGGCGTAGAGCTGATCGAGCGACACGCCGGCCCGCACGTCCGACCCCATGGTCTGCTTGGGATGCGCCTGCGTGAGGAACACGGCGCTGGCCCGGAAGTGGTCGCCGCCGATCTCCGGGGTCGTGAACGCCTCGGCCATGCGCAAGTCGGTGTTGCTCACGATCGTGAGGTGCTGGCGCACCGACTCGAGCGGCGACAGCGCGCTCGGCGTCAGGTCGAAGTTCTTGCCGGTGGCCGCCGGCGACCACATGTTCATCTTGGCGCCGTAGGCCGAACTGCCAGCTGCGCCGTGTACCATCTCGATGGCGGCCACGCGCACCTTGCCCTTGGCGGTCGTTTGCGCCATCGCCGCGCTCGTCGGCACCATGGCTTCGAGCAGCGGCAGGGCGGCGGTGACGCCCATTCCCTTCAGAACGGTGCGGCGTGAGAGCTGGCGCTTGGTAATCAGCATGGCGTCTCCAGTAGTCGCTATCTCAAGGACGAGCGTCGGCGTCGGTCACGGACGTGGGATTCTGACGGCTCATCCTGAACGCCTGGCTCTTGACGACCCCTTGGACGAAGGACGAAATCCGGAAATTCTGCTTGCCGGCGTCGCGGTTGATGGCGCGCACCGTGGGCATGTCGTAGGCCTCGACGTGGCGGCCGAGGGCGTAGGTCATCAGGCTCTCGGTGAAGCTCGTGAGCAACGCCGCCTTGTGCTTGAGCAGCGCGTCGCGCAGGCCCTCGGCGCCCTGCATCTGCGTGCCGTCGTAGAGCGTGCCCGTCGAGTCGACCGGCACGCCGTTGTCCTTGATGCGGTACTGGCCGGTGACGTCGAAGTTCTCGAGCGCCAGGCCGAGCGGATCGATCACCCGATGGCACGACATGCACGCCGGGTTCGAGCGGTGCTGTTCCATGCGCTCCCGCACCGACAGCGTCTTGCCGCCCTGCGCAGCGGCCGTCTCTTCGAGGGCCGGCACGTTGGGCGGGGGCGGCGGGGGCGGCGAACCGAGCATCACCTGCATGATCCACTTGCCGCGCTGCACCGGCGAGGTCCGGTCGGCCACCGACGTCATCATCAAGATGCTGCCCTGCGTGAGCACGCCGCGCCGCGCTGGCGGCAGCGACACGCGCCGGAAGCTCGAGCCGGTGACGTTGGGCAGGCCGTAGTGCCGCGCCAGCCGCTCGTTGACGAAGGTGTAGTCGGCGTTGAGCAAGTCGAGCACGCTGCGGTCTTCGCGCACCAGGCTGCCGAAAAAGAGCTCGGTCTCCTTGCGCATCGCCTCGGTGAGCGACTGGTCCCACATCGGGTAGAGGATGCCGTCGGGCCGCATCTTCTCCACGTCCTGCAAGCGCAGCCACTGCGATCCGAAACGCGTGGCGAGCGCGTCCGACTTGGGGTCGGCGAGCAGACGCTCCACCTGCTTCTCGAGCACCGCCGTGGTCTTGAGCGTGCCGGCCGTGGCCAGCTTGATGAGCTCGGCGTCGGGCACCGTGCCCCAGATGAAGAACGAGAGCCGCGAGGCCAGCTCGATGTCGCCGACCCGGAACGTGGCGGTGCTGTTGGCGGGGGTGTTCTCGACCCGGAAGAGGAAACGAGGATGGGCGAGGATGCCTTGCACCGCCATGCGCACGCCGGCCTCGAAGTCGTTGTCCTTGCGGCCCTGCTCGTAGAACTTCATCAGGTCGCCGAGGTCGGCGGCCGTCACCGGCGCGCGAAACGCCTGCGTGGCCAGGCGACGCAGCGTGTCGATGGCGCACGGACGCTCTTCGGCGGCCGAGGTCGGGCGGCACCCAAACACGCGCTTGCGGCTCGGCGTTTCGGAGATACCGGTGACCTTCATCGGTCCGGCCACCACCAGGTCCTGCAGGTGCGGTGACGAGGTGATGCCGAAGCCCGTGCCGATACGCAGGTCGACCAGCGTGTGGTCGATGGGCATGATCAAGTCGTCGACCGGGCCGACAAAGCGCGGCACGAAGGCCGCCGAGATGCGCTGCGGGCCGGCGTTGATGTGAATGGCCGGCGTGTCGATGACGAAGCCTTTTTCGCTGGCGTCGCTCATCGTGGCTGGCACTTCGAGCAGGGCCGCGCGGTCGCCGTTGACCGAAATCTCCAGCAGTTCGTTGCTGCCCGAGGTGGCGATGCCGGTGTTGCCGAACAGCTCGCCGCTGATGGTGTGGGCCAGCATGGCCTTGAACACGTAGTCGCCGTCGGCGGGGAAGTTGTGCACGACCGCAAGACCGCCGCGCGATCCGAACGGCGTGCCTTCCACGTAGTGCATCTGCGACTCGACCTGGAGCACGCGGTAGGTGGCTGACGTGGCCGAGGCCTGCTTGTCGCCGAGCGCGAGGCGGCTCACCTGGCCGGCGGCACGCAGATAGCCGTCGAGCAGCGCCGGCGAGAAGGCCTGGGCCTCGGCGATGTTGTCGAAGCCGTGCGCCTGCGTGTCGGCGGGCAAGTAGGGCGTGATGTCGACGTCGATGTCGAGCAGGTCGCGCACCGCGGCCTCGTACTCAGCGCGGTTGAGCCGCTGAAACGGACGCCAGCCCGGATTCGGGTTGCTGGCCGCGAATTCGTCCATGCGCGTTTCGAGCGCCGAGGTGAGCGCATCGATGGCGGCGTCGTCGGGCTTCTTCGCGCCGGGCGGCGGCATCATGCCAGCGCGCAGCTTGCGAATCATCTTCTCGACCACCTCGGGCTGATCGTGCGCCTTCATCGCGTCGAAGCCGGCCAGCGAGAGCCCGCCGGCCTTGCCTCGTTCGCTGTGGCAGGTCGCGCAGTAGGTGGTGATGATGCGCGTCTGCTCGGCCGCCACCATCGCGGGCGTGGGCGCGGCGCTACGCGAGGTGACCGGACGCGGCGCGGCCGGAGTCCGTTGATCGGGGCGCGCGGCCGGTGCGGGCGCACTCTGCACGCTTACGCCGGAGCCTGGCGTTTCACGCGCGGCCAATCCGAGTCCCAGCAGCGACACGCCGGCCACCGCCATCAGCAACTGTCTCATTGCCACCCTCGTCTTGCCCGGTCGGGCCCGAGTGCCTCACCCCAGTCGAGGTCATCCAGACCAGAGGTAGCCCGCATTATGCCGCAACTTCAGCACTCCAGCACTTCAGGCCGCCGTCACGCATCAGATGACGGTCGGTGCTATCCACCAGCTCGGCACCAACCCAGGCGCTGTCGTTTGCGACCTGCCACCGGCCGTCGTTTTTCTGGCGGGCACGCGAGGGGGTTAGCCCGGAGATGCCGCTCTCTTCCACGGGT
>JBDTWC010000429.1:0-3712 GCA_040006875.1 Acidobacteriota bacterium
CGCGACCGACACGGGCGCGACGACAGTGGCGTCCGATCCGTCGCCCCTCGCTCCGCCGGCGCCAGAGCGCGCGCTGGCACCTGCGGTCGAGTCAGAGCCGGAACGCTCGGAACCCGCCGGCTCCGAGCTTGCGGCGCCGCCCATCGCCGACCCGTTCCTGCGCCGCGCCGCCGCCTACGTCGACCGGTTCGAGCGCACGTTCACGTCGGTGACGTGGCACGAGCGCTACGAGCAGGAAGACCGGGTGTGGCGCCGCTTCGGTTCGTCGGGCGCCTTGACGTCGACCGTGACCGGGCGCCGGATTCTCGAGTCGGAGCTCTTCTTCGCCTGGCTGCCTCAGGACGCGACCTGGATCTCGGTGCGCGACGTGGAAACCGTGGACGGCCAAACGCGTCCGTCGGACGAGCGCCGTCTGCCGTCTCTGTCGAAGCGGGCCACGGTGTCGCTGCCCGAGCTGCGCGAGCTGGCGCGCGAGAATGGCCGCTTCAACCTCGGGCAGATCGTGCGCACCTTCAACGAGCCGACGCTGGCCCTGCTCTTCCTCGATCCGCGTCATCGCGGCGGGGTCAAGTTCTCGCGGAAGACGCAGCAGCGGATCGCGGGCCGCTCGCTCGTCACCTACGAGTTCGTCGAGCAGCGCCGGCCGACTCTGATTCGCAGTGGCGACCGGAGCGTGCCGGTGAGCGGCACGTTCCGCATCGACGAAGTAACCGGCGCGGTGTGGTCGACCAGCATCGAGGTGTCGGAGCCGGCCGCTGGCCTCACCGGCAGCATGGCGGTGGACTACCGGCCGCACGTGACGTTCGACGTGCTCGTGCCGCACGAGATGCGCGAGGCGTATGCGTCGTCGGGCATCGAGCAGGTCACCGCGGTGGCGTCGTACTCCGACTTCAGGCGCTTCCAGACCACGGCTCGCCTCATTCTCACGCCCTAGGCGCAGTGGCGCGCCGCTTGGCCGCCTGTCCTAACCGACAGCGCGCGGGCAGGGGGTGGTGCGGATGAAGTTCAAGGCCGCCGGGCCGGCCGTCTTGTCGTCGCGACTGAGCTCCAGAATGATGCGCGCATGACTCGAGCCCTTCACCGTGACGACCGTGGACGACACACCAGCGCGGCGGAGTTCCTGGTCCAAGAGCGCTGACTGGCGGCGTAGTCCCGCTGACTCGCCGGTGGCCGAGATGATGAGGAACGGCGGGTCGCTGGCATCGAGCCACGGCGCTACCGACGCGTCGTGCCACCAGCTGCCGTCGAGCCGACTGCCACCGAACCGCTCGGCGAAGTAAAGCGGGTCGAAGCCCTTGCGATAGGTCTCGATGTCGCCCAGGTCGTAGGCCGCGCCGCTCACCGCCACCACGCCGCAGATGCCGGCGGGCGATCCGTGGGCCGCGTCGATCCACGCCGGATCGGTAGCCACGCGCGCCGCCAGCTGTGCGCCAGCCGAATGGCCCATCAGGAAGAGGCGATCGGCGCGCCCGCCTTGGTCGGCGATATGCGCCTGCACCCAGGCCACCGCTCGACCGACGTCGCCTACTTGATCCTGCCAGGCACCGGGCCACACCAGGCGATAGCCGATGACCGCCGCGCCGATGCCCTGATCGGCGAGGAAGCGGCCGATGTTGCGGTAGATGTCGGCGCCGCCGAAGCTCTGTCTGCGATCGCCCCAGGCCCAGCCGCCGCCGTGTACGAAGACCACCATGGGGAAGTCGCGGCCGGCCGGCAGATAGAGATCGAGCTGGCGTTTCGGATCGTCGGGGGCGCTCGGGTCGTAGGACACACCGAGTTGCACCGACGGCGGGTTCGGCGCTTTCTCGTAAAGGAGCTTCGCGCCCATCCAGTAGACCGGCGCGCAGGCCTGACTGGCGAGCACGCTGGCCAAGGCCGCGATCAGACAGCCAAGCGCACGGCCACGGCGCATCCGCGGCGCTTCCAGCGTAGCCTTGGGGGCGCCGCGGCCGGCGTGGGAAGGGCCTGGGACCCGTCCGGCCCTGGGACGCATGTCGCACATGGAAGCAATGGGCAGGAACCTCACGACGTCGGCGTCATCGAGCATAGCGTTCTTGGCGGCGCGCTGTCTGCTGCTGCTCGTCGTCAGCGCGGCGACCGGCTGCGCTTTTCGTGGGCCGCGGGCCACGGCGGAGCGCCCGACCCTCGGTATGCTGCGCCTGCTCGGTGCCGCCGCGTACCCGGCCGGCGCGCTCACCGTGCCCGGTGGCCCACCCGTGGGCGACCTGAGCGGCCTGGCGTTCGATCGCGTCACCGGTACGTGGCTCGGCGCCAGTGACGACACGGCGCAGCCGCGCCTGGTCTGGATGACGGTGACGTTCGGACCCACGCTGGCCATGACGCCGACGCGGTTCATGTTCCTCCACCCGACCGTGGCGCTGCCGGCGGCCACGATGGCCGGCCTCGAGCCCGAGTCACTGGTCGCGCTGCCGGATGGCACCTTCGCCACGACCCTGGAGGGCTACCACGATGCCGTAGGGGTCGTGCACCAGCCGGCGGTCATGTTCGTGAACCGCGACGGCGAGGTCACGGCGGCGGCGCAGCCGCCTGCCCACTTCACGATCACCGCCGGCGACTGGAGCCACGGCGTGCGTCACAACCTCGGCCTCGAGAGCCTCACCCGTACGCCCGACGGCCGCCTCATCAGCGGGTTGGAACAGCCATTGGCGCAAGACGGTCCGATGTCGAGCCTCACCGCGGGCGGCGTCGTGCGTCTGCTGGAATTCGTGGCCCGGCCGTCGGGAACATGGACGCCGGGTCGTGAGTGGGCCTATCGGCTGGAGCCGACGACGCAAGTTGCAGGCTACGGCCCGCCGTGCGTGGACGGCGAGAACGGCCTCTCCGAGATGCTCGCGCTGACCGACGATCGCTGGCTCACCTTGGAGCGAGCGTGTCTGCTTGGCGCGCCGGGCACGCCCGCCTACAACACCGTGCGCGTGTTCGAGGTGACGACCGCGGACGCCGAGGACGTGTCGGGTCTGCCGTCACTGGCCGGCCACTCGCCGCGACTGGTAACCAAGCGTCTCGTGCTCGACGTCGACACGCTCATCCCGCGCCTGCCGCCGCTGCTGGTCACGGGCAGCAACTTCGAGGCGTTGGCCTTCGGCCCGCCCGGCCCGGCCGGCGAGCGCACCGTGATCCTGATGAGCGACGACAACTTCCGCGCCACGCAGACCACCGCGCTCCTGTGGCTCGCCCTGCCGTAGCCTGGTGCGCGCTGGTCAGGGTTTCTGCAACACCAGGCGGTAGCCGATGCCGCGAACCGTCTGGATCAGCGTCGGCCGCGCCGGGTCCGTTTCCAGATAGCGGCGCAGGCGCACGATGAAGTTGTCGATGGCGCGCGTGTCGGTGTCTTCCTGCAGGTCCCACACGTCTTCGAGAATCGCCTTGCGCGACACCACCTGGCCGGCGTGGCGCACGAGATACGCGAGCAGCTCCGCTTCCATCACCGTGAGCCGGTAAGCGCGATCGTTGGCGTGCAATTCGAGCGCGCCGAGGTCGAGGCGATGACCGGCGAACTCGAGCGTCTCGGCCGGCGGCGCGCTCGTCGATGCGGGCTTGGGCGCGCCGGCGGGACCGCGCAGCCACTGCCGCCGCCGCAGCAACCCGCGTACGCGCGCCAGCAGGATGGCCAGCTCGAACGGCTTGGGCAGGTAGTCGTCGGCGCCGCTCTCGAAGCCCATGAGCACGTCTTCGGGGCGCGCCCGTGCCG
>JBDTWC010000430.1:0-3710 GCA_040006875.1 Acidobacteriota bacterium
GGACGCCGCGGGAAGCGGCGTCCCTGAGCTAGCGCGCGAGTCCGACTAGCGGCACTCGACGCCGTCGTCGATCGACTTGCCGACGATCGCCCCGGCGGCCCCGCCGATGATCGCGCCGACGGTCTTCGAGCCGCCGGGGGCGATGATGCTGCCGAGCACGCCGCCGACCACGCCGCCGACGATGAGCCCGGTGGTGCCGTCATCGCGACGGCAGTAGTAGCGGTTGTCGGACCCGCGGTAGATCCGGTCGTTGCGGCCCAGACGATAGGGCCGGTAGCTCCGGTCGTTGCGGTAGTAGCGGGCCGCGTCGTAGCGGCGCTGGCCGCGTTCGTAATGGCGGTAGTCGTAGTTGCGCCACTCGCGCGGCACGGCGCGATCTTGGTCGCGACCGTGGTCATCGCGGCCGTCGTCATCGCGGCGGCTGTCGGACTTGCGGTCGTCGCGATCGCGACGGTGATCCTGGGCCCAGACGTTGACGGGCAGGCTCACCGTGCTCGCGATCAACGTCGCAACCACCGCCATTTTGATGTTCATTACAGCTGACCTACCTTCCGGGCCTCAATTGACCTGCCCACTCCGTGTGCAATGAGCGTGCCCGAAAGATCGATGAAATCAGGCCTGTATTCGCCGACCTCCCGCAAACTGATGAGATCGGAACAGGACGATGCGCAGTCTACGCGACGAGCGCGTCGAGCCGGGCGGCGCAGATGAAGTCGTTGTCGGACAGGCCGTCGATTTCGTGCGTGGTGTAGCCGATGGTGCAGTAACCCCAGCCAAACGCCACGTCAGGATGGTGCCCCTGCTTGTCGCCGTGCCACGCCGCCAGGTTGGCCATCTGCACCGCCTTGGCGAAGCCCTTGAACTCGAAGCGCCGCGTGATCGTGTGCGTGGCCGCGTCGAGACGCCAGTCGGCGTGCAGTTCGGCCATCAGCCGCGCGCACGCCTCGGCATCGAGAGGGGGCGTGCCGCCCTGGCAGGGCGCGCATGTCCGATCCTTGAGATCGCACACGGTCATGACGCTACCGCCTCTTTGGCCGGGTACTTCGGCGCATGCAGCCCGAGCGATCGCGCGTGCGCGATGTCGGCCTGCAGATCGCGCTCGGCCGCGGCGAACAGATCGTCGAGGTTGTCGATCACGAAGTAGACCGGCTGGTGGATGTCGATGCGGTAGGGCGTGCGCAGGATGTCGATGACGTCGAACGGGCGCCGCTCGGGTCCGTTCTCGCTGACCGACCAGGGCAGTTCCGTCGGCGACGACGCCAGGCCGGAGCCAAGCGCCTTGATCACGCCATTCTCACGGGTCAGCCCGAACTCGATCGAGAACCAGTAGAGACGAATCAGCCACGAGTAGTCTTCCTTGGCACACTTGAGCCCGGTCTGGCCGATCGCGTGCCCGAAGCCGGCAAAGCGCGGATCGGAGAGCAGCGGGGTGTGCCCGAAGATCTCGTGGAAGATGTCGGGCTCTTCGATGTAGTTGAAGTCCTTGCGCGAGCGGATGAACGAGGCCGCCGGAAACTGCTTGGCGGCGAGCATGGCGAAGAAGCGTTTGAAGCCGATGAGCGCCGGCACCGGCACCACTTCCCACCCGGTGCGCGCGCGCAGCTTCTCGGATACGTCCGGGCACTGCGGCACGCGGTCGCGCGGCAGGTCGAGGTAGGCCAGGCCGTCGAGATAGGCCCTGGCCGAGTGCCGGTGCACGTTCGGCACCTGCTGGAGGCACAGGTCGCGCCACACCAGGTCTTCTTCCGGGGTGTAGGCGATGCGGCCGAACTGATCGGGGATTTTGGCCTCGTAGGCGGTGGTGGCGGGCATCGGAGTGGCTCCTGGAAGCGGGTTGCCTAAGAGACCAATGATGGCGAAATAGGACCGGAATTACTTGGCGTTGAACGCGCCAGACGGCCGCTGACCGGAAACGGATTCCCCGTAACGGACCAATAGGGGTAAATTCTACCTATGGCACCTGATGAGTTCGACAAGCGCCTGCTCCGCCTCCTCCAGCGCGACGCCCGGCTCAGCACCCAGGAACTGGCCGACCAGGCCGGGCTCTCCGCCTCACCGGCGTGGCGCCGGGTGCGCCGCCTGGAACAGGAGGGGCTGATTCGCGCTCAGGTGGCGATGCTCGACCCGCGCAAGCTGGGCCTGCACGCCGTCGCCTACGTGCACGTGTCGCTGCTCGATCATGCCGAGGCCACGATCGGCCGCTTCGACGCCTTCGTGCAGGCCCAGGACCAAGTGGTGGAATGCGCCTCGATCACCGGATCGAACGACTACGTGCTCAAGGTCTTCGCTCGCGACCCCGAAGACCTGGAGTTCTTCATCATGCGCAAGCTGCTGGCGCTAGGGGTGGTGCGCTCGTCGACCACGAACTTCGTGTTGCGCCAGACCAAGTACACGACCGAACTGCCGATCGACTGACGGGTGCTGCCCGGCGAGTCGGGAATATCCACCGTGTCGGCGGTGATATCTCCTACGCAGCCCGCCATCCACCGCGCCGGCGCAAACGTAGACTCGACAGGAGACCAACGATGACCAGACGAAACGTCGTGACGGCCGGCCTGGCCGGACTCGTGGCCGCGGTGGCCGCGTCGTGGCGCACGACGGCGCTCGGCGAGGCGCCGACCTTCGAAGTGACCCACACCGATCCCGAATGGCGCAAGCTCCTGACGCCGAGCCAGTACGAGGTGCTGCGGCGCGAGGGCACCGAGCGGCCGTTCTCGAGCCCGCTGGATCACGAGAAGCGCACGGGCGTGTTCGCCTGCGCGGGGTGTGCGCTCGACGTCTTCTCGGCGGACACCAAGTTCGAGAGCGGCACCGGCTGGCCCAGCTTCTGGACGCCGCTCGAGAACGCGGTCGGCACGACGCGCGACATCTCGCTCGGAATGCTGCGCACCGAAGTGCACTGCCGCCGCTGCGGCGGCCACCTTGGCCACGTCTTCGACGACGGCCCCAAGCCGACCGGCCTGCGCTACTGCATGAACGGCGTCGCCCTGACGTTCACGCCCCACACCATCTGAGCGACCAGGAGCCTTGTGATGACGACACCTGCCCTCGACCCGATCACCACCGCGCCGTCACGCTCGGCGCGCGCGTGGACCCTGGCGCTCGTCGTCGCCACGGTCGCCATCGCTGGCGCGGCGATGACCTCGGCCGCTCGCGCGGAGAAAGGTCGCGTGCTGCCCGCACCGGCCGTCGACGAGCCGGCGACATCCAGTCCGCAGGTGGCCGTGTTCGCGGGCGGCTGCTTCTGGGGCGTGCAGGGCGTGTTCCAGCACGTCACGGGCGTGACCAGCGCCGTGTCCGGCTACGCCGGCGGCGCCAAGGACACGGCGGACTACGAGTCGGTCGGCAGCGGCCGCACGGGGCATGCGGAGTCGGTGCGCGTCACCTACGATCCCCGTCAGGTCAGCTACGGGCGGCTGCTGCAGGTTTACTTCTCAGTGGCCCATGACCCGACCGAACTGAATCGCCAGGGGCCGGACACGGGCACGCAATACCGCTCGACCATCTTCCCGGCCAACGAAGGGCAGGCGCGCGTGGCGAGTGCCTACATCGCGCAGTTGAATGCGGCCGGCGTCTTCGGCCGGGCGCTGGCCACCACGATCGAGCCCGATCGGCCGTTCTTCGCGGCCGAGCGCTACCACCAGGACTACCTGACGCTCAATCCGCGGGCGCCCTACATCGTGATCAACGACCTGCCCAAGATCGGCGAG
>JBDTWC010000431.1:0-3703 GCA_040006875.1 Acidobacteriota bacterium
TTGCTTTTGCGCTGCTGGTTGCGGCCGGGTTGCATGCTCAGGCGCCGCAGCAGAATCCCCCGGCGACCGCGCCGCAGCCGACGTTCCGCGTCGACGTCGATCTCGTCACCACCGACGTGATCGTGCGTGACGCCCGCGACCTGTTCATCGCCGACCTCACGAAAGACGACTTCGACGTCTACGAAGACGGCGTCAAGCAGGTCATGGCGTCGATGACGCTGGTGCACGGCGGTCGCGTCATCAACCTCCAGTCAGCCCCGCCGCCGCCGGCGCAGGAGGGCATCATCCTGCCCACGGCGCGGCCTCGCAACGACGCCGCTGGCCGCATCTTCCTGATCATCGTCGACGACCTGCACCTCGACTTCCGCAACACCGGCCGCATCCGCGATTTGTTCAAGCGCATTTCGCGCATGCTGGTGCACGAAGGCGACATGTTCGGCATCGTGTCGACGGGGCCGTCGTCACTGGCCATCGATCTGACCTACGACCGCAAGATCCTCGACGAGGCGATCAAGAAGATCACCGGCAACGGATTGAAGCCGTCCGACATCATCCAGGGCCAGGACGGGCCCGACGGGCCGAGCGAAGTGCGCTACCGCGCCCACGTGTCGTTCTCAACCGCGCGCGACATCGTCACGCAGCTCGAGCGCATCACCAACCGGCGCAAGGCCGTGGTCTGGGTGAGCAACGGCTTCGACTTCAATCCGTTTGCGGACTCGCGCCTCGGTGAAGACCCCACCTTCGGCGGCCGCATGGGCCAGACGCGGGACGAGGGGCGCGAGATGAACCAGCAGTTCAACCAGGGCGCCCAATTCGCCGACGCCGACTTGGCGCGCGAGCTGGCCGACCTCACTCGCGCCGCCAATCGCGCCAACGCCACTTTCTACACCATCGACCCGCGCGGCCTGGTCGCCGGCGCCGACCTCGACGAGCAGCTCGACCCGGCCGAGTTCCAGGAACACGTGCGCAAGACGCAGGACAGCCTGCGCGTGCTCGCCGATGAAACCGGCGGCATCGCGATCGTGAACCAGAACAACTTCGACAAGGGGTTGAAGCGGATCGACGCCGAAACCAGCGACTACTACGTGGTCGGCTACTACTCGAGCAACCCCGATCCGCTCAAGCGCACCCGCAAGATCGAAGTGAAGCTGGTGAACCGCGAAGGGCTCAGCGTGTGGTCGCGCACGTCCTACACGCTGCGACAGTCGCCGCCGCCAGCGACCAAGAAGTAAGCGGCGCGGGCGCTTACGCGCGTCCGATGGACGGCTGCGAGGGCGAAGTCGAGCGCGACGTTTCGATCGTCTCGTGAATCCGTGCCTTCAACCAGCTCACGGGTTCGGGCTGCACCTGCATGAACGCCCGCCAGTCTTCGTCGGACAGGGCGATGCTGATGACGCGATCGGTGTTGGGTGTCATGGACGCCTCCAGGAAGTCGGGAACCCGGTCATCGTAGCGAGCCGGCATCCACGCGCTAAATAGAATGATCGAATTTGACTGATGCGTTCCTGTCATGCACCAGCGACGCCGGCCTCCGTTGAGGCGGATGGGGCAGTCGGGGCATAATCGGCACGCTCTCCCATTCCCAGAAGGAACCGACATGAGTGTGTGGACCCTCGCCCGGCGTGCAGCGCAGATGAATCCCTCGATCCTGCGCGAGATCCTGAAGATTGCCGAGAAGCCGGGCATCAAGTCCATGGCCGGCGGGCTGCCCTCGCCCGAGTCCTTCCCAGTGGAAGAAATCCGCGCCGCCTGCAACACCGTGCTCAGCCAGGCCCCGAAAGAAGCGCTGCAATACGCCTCGAGCGAGGGCTTCGCTCCGCTGCGCGAGTGGGTGGCCGAGAGTCTCAAGGCCGGTGGCGCCAGCGTGTCCCCCGATCAAGTGCTCATCACGACCGGCTCGCAGCAAGGCCTGGATCTCGTGGGCAAAGTGCTCATCGATCCCGCCGCACCGGTCGGCGTGGAAGCGCCCACCTATCTGGGCGCGCTGCAGGCGTTTGTGCCCTACGAGCCCGCGTTCGTGAACCTCGAGTGCGACGCCGATGGCCCGCAGCCCGACAGCGTGGCGTCGTTGCCGCGGCGCGCGCCCGGCACGCGCTTCCTCTACCTGCTGCCCAACTTCCAGAATCCTACAGGCGGCCAGATCGCCGACGCGCGCCGCGATCAGATCGTGGCCGCGGCGCAAACCGCGGGCACGCCGATCGTGGAAGACAACCCCTACGGCGACCTCTGGTTCGAGCAGGCGCCCCCGGCCTCGATCCTGTCGCGCTGGGCTGACGGCACCATCTACCTCGGCTCGTTTTCGAAGGTGCTTACGCCGGGCTTCCGCCTCGGCTTCCTGGTGGCGCCCAAAGATATCTACGCAAAGCTCGTGGCCGCCAAGCAGGCGGCCGATCTGCACACGCCCGGTTTCAACCAGCGCGTCGTCTACGAGGTGGTCAGGAACGGCTTCCTCGACAGCCACGTGCCGAAGATTCGCGCCCGCTACCGTCAGCAGCGCGACGCCATGGCCGCGGCGCTGCGCACGCACATGCCCGAGGGCACCATCTGGCAGGAGCCGCGCGGCGGCATGTTCTTCTGGGTCCGTCTGCCGGACGGCTTCGACACCATGCCGCTGCTCGAGAAGGCCGTGGCCGCGGGCGTGGCCTTCGTGCCGGGCGCGCCGTTCTATGCTGCCGATCCCGACGTGCGTACCATGCGCCTGAGCTTCGTGACCCTGTCATCGAGTGACATCGGCGAGGCGGTGGCGACCCTCGGCCGGGTGTTGGCCGAAGTGCCGCGCACGGCAGCGACCGCCCGTTAGGGCGCCAGGCGCAAGCGGGGCCGCACCTTGTCGAAGGCGCGCACCACCTCTTCCACGGCGCGGGGCGTGCGGCTCATCTTGGGGTAGACCCAGCCGGTTTCGCGGATGAGCGGTCGGCCCTCGATGCGCGCGCAGTAGAGGTGTCCGCTGGCCACGTCGCGGGCCACTGACTGGTAGGACACAATCGAGATGCCGAGGCCCGACCGCACCAGCGCCTTGATGATCTCGACGTTCTCCGTCTCCATCACGATGCGCGGCTCGAGGCGCGAGGCGGCGAAGAACTCGTCGATCACGCGCCGCGTGTTCGAGCCCGACTCAAACAGCACGAACGGCTGATCAACCAGGTCCTGCGGGCCGACCTTGCGCTTCTTGCTGAGCGGATGCTTGGCCGCGGTGACGAGCAGGAGCTCTTCCTGCATCACCGGCGTGGTCACCATGTCGGCGTCCTTGATCGGCAACGTGAGCAGCGCCAGGTCGCCGGTGCCGGCGCGCAGATGCTGCAGGCAGCGATCGGCGCTGTCGTTGATGATCTTGACGTCGATACCGGGGTGCTGGCGCGTGAGCTCCGAGAGCAGCGTCGGGAACACGTAAAGGCACACCGTCATGCCGCCGAGGATGCGGACCGTGCCGCGCAGCGTCTCCTGACTGTCCGAGATGCCGGCCACGGTATCGGTGAGATCCTGGAACATCCGGTGGCTCAACTGGAGCAGCGATTCACCCGCCGGCGTGATCCGGATGCGGCGGCCGATGCGCAGGAACACCGGCGTCTTCAGCTCGTCTTCGAGCAGCAGAATCTGCCGGCTGATGGCCGACTGCGACACGTGCAGCTTGTGTCCGGCTGCAGTGAAGGATCCGGTTTCGGCAATGGCGCGGATGATCTCGAGTTGGCGTAGGTCCACAGGC
>JBDTWC010000432.1:0-3703 GCA_040006875.1 Acidobacteriota bacterium
GCCCCTTCGAGATAGCGCACGTGGCCCACGTGCAGCAGGTCGAAGACGCCGTTGGCGAAGGCGATGGTACGGCCGGCGCTGCGCGCCGCGGCCACGTGCACCACCAGCTCGTCGCGAGACAGGACCACGCCCATCGATCAGCGACCGGCCGCGTCGGCCGTGACCGCGCGCGCCAGTTCCCGCGCCGACACGGTGGCCGTGCCGCGCTTCATCACCACCAGGCCGCCAGCGTAGTTGGCCAGACGCGCGGCGTCGGGCAGCGAGGCCCCCGCCGCCAGCGCCAGCGTGAGCGTGGCCATCACGGTGTCGCCGGCGCCCGTGACGTCGGCGATCTCGTCCGATCCGTAGATGGGTATGTGCAGGGTCGGCGCACCCGGCTCGAAGAGCGCCATGCCGCGGCTGCCGCGCGTGACGAGCACCGCTTCCATTCTGGTGCGCGCCAGGATGGCGCGGCCGGCGCGCTCGAGCGCGCGCGGCTGGTCGCCGATCGTGACGCCGAGCGCGTGCTCCACCTCCGACTGATTCGGGGTGCAGGCGGTGAGACCGCGGAAGCGCAGCAGGTCGTAGCGCGAGTCGACCAGCACGGGCAGGCGGCGGCCCGCGCGCCACGGCGCGACCAGCTGTGCAATCACGGCCGGCGACAGCAGACCCGAGCCGTAGTCGGACACGAGCACCGCATCGGCCGTCTTCAAGGCCCGGGCCGCGGCCTTCAGCCAGGCCGCGCGCCACGCGTCGGCGATGGGCTCGCGCGTGCGTCGATCGATGCGCACGACCTGCTGCTTGGCCGAGTGCACGCCGCCGGCCAGGATGCGGGTCTTGACCGGCGTGTGATAGCCGGCCGGACGGACGACCCCGGTCGTCTCCACGCGCGCCGGACAGGCGCCGAGCACGCGCCGGCCAGCGTCGTCGCGACCAGCCAGAGCCACCAGCCCCGCGATGCCGCCCAAGGCCGCCACGTTGGCGGCGGCGTTGCCGGCGCCGCCGGGCAAGATCTCGGTGGAGTCGTATTCGAGGATGAGCACGGGCGCCTCGCGCGACACCCGGGCGATCCGGCCCGACACGAATTCGTCGGCGATGAGATCGCCAAGCACGACCACACGGCGGCCGCGCGCTGCTTGGAGCAGCGTGAGCAGGCGGGCAGTCAGTGCGGCGTCGGGCGAGGTCGGCACCATGCGGCGGCTACAGACTAACCTACGAGCGCCCGGTCGCGGTCGAGCACGACGGCCACCGCGGCGATGAGCGTGTCGCACACGGCGTCGACGGTCTGGCCCTCGGGCCAAACCGCTTCTTCGCTCACGCCCCAGCCGGTACGCAGCAGAATCGCGCGGCCGCCCATGCGCTGACCGAGTTGCACGTCGCTCCACTTGTCGCCGATCACCCAGGACCGCGCCCGGTCGATGCCGAGGTCGCGCGCCGCGTCGTCGACCATGCCGGTCGCCGGCTTGCGGCAGCGGCACTCCTGACGCAGTTCCTCGATCAGCGCATCGGGATGGTGCGGGCAGTAGTACCAGCCGTCCACGTGGGCGCCGGCGGCGGCCAGGCGGCAATCGATCTCGGCATGCAACACGCTCACGAACTCGCGCCGGATCACCTTGCGCCCGATGCCGCCTTGATTGGTGACCATCACCACGAGATAGCCGGCGCGATTGAGCAGGCGCACCGCGTCGATGGCCCACGGATAGAGCGTGAGATGCGCCATCTCGGACAGGTAGCCGACGTCGTCGTTGATGGTGCCGTCACGATCGAGGAAGACGGCCGGGCGCAGGGCGACACTCATGGAATCAGGGCGGCGACGTCGTCGGGCGAAACGCCGCGCATGCACATGTGCCCGAGCGGACACTCCCTCAGCATACACGGGCGGCACCACACGTGATGGATGGCCAGACGCGGCGGCGGCGCGTCGAGACGGGCGGTCAGCGGCGCGGTCTGCCGCTCGTTGGTGGGCCCGAAAATCGCGACCACGGGCACGCCCACCGCGCCGGCCAGATGCATCGCCCCCGAGTCGTTGGCGACCACGGCGCGGGCCCGCGCGAGCACCGCGGCGAGGGTGGCCAGATCGGTCTTGCCGATGAGGTTGACCACGGCGGCCTGCGTGTCGCTGCCCCCGGGGACCGCCGCGAGCGCTTGACGGAACTCGCTGCCAGCCACCGCGTCGCCACCGGCGCCGACCAGTACCGGCGTGAGCCCGCGCGTGTGTCGCAGCGTGCGCGCCAGCGCGGCGAAGCGCTCGGGCGGCCACTGCTTGGCGCGGCCATAGGCGGCGCCGGGCGCCAGCACCACGATCTCCCCGCGCGGCAGCAGTGCGGATGCAGCCGCGCTCGCGGCCTCGGGCACGACCAGACGTGCCACGCGATCCGCCGGCGCGAGCCCGGCTGCGGTGGTGAGCGCCAGGTAGTAGTCGGCCTGATGGAGTGACGGCGCCGGCCGGCGCACGGCCTTCGTGAGCCAGCCCCCGCGCCAGGCGGTGTCGAAGCCCCAGCGCTCGGGAACTCTTGCCCGCGCGGTGACCCACGCGGTCATGAACGAGTTCGGGAGCAGCAGCGCCAGGTCGAACCGCTCGGCCTCGAGCCGGGCGGCATCGCGCCGCCAGCGGCGCACCTGCGACAGGCCGCCGCGCGACTCGAGCGTCAGCGTGGCGTTCACGCCCGGCACCATGGCGTAGAGCGGAGCCACGCTGGGCCGGGCCGCCACGGCCAGATGCGCCTCGGGATAGTGGCGGCGCAGCGTCTGCAGTGCCGGCAGCGCCATCACCGCATCGCCGAGCCAGTTGGGCGCCATCACCAGCACGCGGCCTGGCGGACTAGGCATCGGTCGCGTCCTCGTCGCGTACCGCCGGAAACATGCCGCGGGTTTCGGTGACGGGCGCGTCGCGCCAGCGGCGATGCATCCACAGCCACATCTCGGGCTGGCGGCGGACGTACATCTCGAGCACGTCAGTGCAGCGCTGCGTGAACTCGCGGATCGGATCGGGCGAGCCGGCCGCCGGCGGCTCGACCGGATGCTCGTAGATCATGCGGAAGCGTCCGCCCGGCAGCGGCACCGTGAAGACCGGCACCACTGGTGCCCCGGTACGCAAGGCCAGCGCCGCCAGCGTGGAGGTCGTGGCGGCCGGCCGCCGGAAGAACTGCACCCAGATCGCATCCGGGCTGTGCATGTGCTGGTCGATGAGCAGGGCCACGCCCTGGCCCGCGGCGAGGGTGCGCAGCACCTTGCGTACGGCCCCTTCGCGGTAGATCACCGTGTTGCCGGTGCGTTGCCGCAAGTCTTCGAGCAGCCGGTGCAGGCCGGGGTTGTCGAGCGGCCGCGCCAGCACGCCGATTGGCTGGAAGAGCAGCGCGTGCACCATTGCATGCAGTTCCCAGAAGCCGAAGTGGCCGGTGAAGAAGAGCACGCCCCGGCCCTTGGCGTAGGCGGCGCGCACCCGTTCCTCGCCGTCGATGTCGACCCGCGCCCGCATCGCGTCGGGCGAAAGACTGCTGAACTGCAGCAGCTCGAGCAGCAACACACCGAAGTGCTGGAACATCCGCCGCGCGATCACCTTGCACTCCGTCTCGGATCGGGCCGGGAAGCACTGCACGAGATTGGCGACGGCGACGCGACGGTGCGAGCGGTCGAAGGTGTAGAACGCCGACCCGAGCGCGGTACCCAGGCCGCGGACGACGGCGTGCGGCGCCATCCGCACGAGCGCCGCGATCGTGCGCAC
>JBDTWC010000433.1:0-3698 GCA_040006875.1 Acidobacteriota bacterium
GGACGGGGGGAAACGAAGTCTCACCGACCAGCACAAGCAGAGCTCCCTCAGGGACGTTAAAGTGGGCGAAGTATAGCAGACCCCGTGTCCAGGGGAAGGGGTTCCGGGGGTGCGGCCACCCCGTGGTACATTCATGGCATGCGCCGATTTGTCCCGGCTGCGCTGCTGTTTCTACTAGCAGCGTGCGCCGCTCCCCCGCCCGTGGCCGAGGCGAGGCGGTTCCCGATCGAGGGTCAGCTGCTCGGCGTGCAGCTCGATACCGGTCAGGTGGTGCTGAAACACGGGGAGGTCGTGGGCTACATGGGGGCAATGACGATGCCCTTCCCGGTGCCTGATACGGCCTCGGTGCGCGACCGCCGGCCAGGCGATCTGGTGACGGCCACGCTGGTCGTCGAGCCAAATCGCTACTTCCTCGAGGGCCTGCGGTTCGTGGGCACGGCGCCACTGCCGGCTGCGGCCACGGCCCGGCCGGTGGCGGAGGGCGTGCACATCGTCGGGCCGGGGGATCCGGTGCCCGGCACAGTCCTCACCGACCACACCGGGAGGAGCATCACGCTGACGAGCTGGGCCGGACGCGCCGGGGTCGTGACCTTCATCTACACGCGCTGCCCGCTGCCGGATTTTTGCCCGCTGATGGACCGCCGCTTCGCCGAGATCGAGGCCGCGGCCGCCGCCGACGCGGCGCTGAGGGGCCGCGTGCAGCTGCTCTCGGTGAGCTTCGATCCGGCCTTCGACACCCCCAAGGTGCTGGCTGAGCACGCCGCCAAGGCCGGCGCCGGCTCCACCTGGCGCTTCGCCACGGCCCCGCCCGAGGTGGTGGATCGCTTCGCGGCCGAGTTCGGCGTCAACGTGATCCGCGAGGCCGATCAGACCATCACGCACAACCTGCGCACCGCTGTCATCGGCCCCGATGGTCGCGTCGTCGCCGCCTACTCCGGCAACGACTGGACAGCCGATGCGCTGGTCGCCGATCTGCGCCGCGCACTCGCGGCCGTTCCGCCCACGCGATGACGCGCGCAATCCCGTCCTCGCCACAGACGCTGCGCGCGGCCCTCGCCCCGGTGGCGGTGGCCCCGCCAATGTCGCGCTTCACCCGGGCTGAACGCGCGCTGGTCGCCCGCCTGCGCACCCCGGCCGCGGTGCAGTCGTGGCTGAACGCACTGCCCTACAACACCGAGGCTGGTGGAGAGACCTTGCGCACCTTCCGCGGGGTGGTGGCGCGCGGCACCGCACACTGTCTCGAGGCGGCGCTCTTTGCCGCCGTATGCCTCGAGCATCACGGCTATCCGCCGCTGCTGCTCAGCTTCGAGTCGATCGATCGGCTGGACCACGTCATCTATATCTATCGAGGTCTGGACGGATGGGGCTCGATCGCGCGGTCGCGCGACCCGGGCCTGCACGGCCGCCGGCCGGTGTTTGCGACCCCGCGTGCGCTGGCGCTGAGCTATGTCGATCCCTACGTGGACCACACCGGGCGCGTCCGCGGCTACGGGGTGGTCCATCTGGCCGCCATGGGCGCCTACGACTGGCGCCTTGCGACTGGCAACGTGTGGGCGGTGGAACGGCTCCTCATCGCCTGGCCGCATCACCGCATCCGCACCTCGGATGCGCGCCACCGGCGGCTGAAAGGCCGCTATCTCGCCTACCGCAAGGCCCACGGCGTGAAGCCGCTCTACTACGCGCGCCGCGATCGCTGGATGCCGGTGCCGGCGGAGTTCCTCTAATCGAGATCGAAGCCGCGCAGAGGCTTGGTGATCGGCTCCTGCTTGGCCTTCTCCAGCGCCTCCTCGAAGCGCCGCGACAACGCGTCGTCGCGACCGCGCTCGGAGTGCACCGACTGTTCGAAGATGGCCTCGCGGCGCCGCTCCTGTTCCTGCAGCACCCGATGGGCGTTGTCGAGCGCCGGCGCGTGCGGCGAGGCGGTTTCGCGATGCGACACCACCCGGCCGAGGTTGAGGTCGACGACCAGCGTCGAGCCGCAGCACGGACAGGTCACTTCACGCTCGCTCTGCAGGTTCGCCATGGAGTCTCCAGGAAGGCCCCCTTGCCGTGAGGGCCATTCGTGCTCAAGAGTAGTGGGGTGAGACCTGATGCCGCAAGATGAGCCGCGCCGCTCCCTCAGCGTGCGCGTGGCCACCTACAACGTGCATCGGTGCCGCGGCATGGACGCGCGCACCCAGCCGCAACGCATCGCCTCGGTGCTGGCCGCGCTCGACGCCGACGTGATCGCGCTGCAGGAAGTGGTGGGGGCGAGCCAGAATCGACCCGGTCAGGCTGCCGAGCTTGGCGCCGCCCTGGGCATGGGCTGGGTGATGGCGCCGACCCGCCATCTTCGCGGCGCGCTCTTCGGCAACGTCGTGCTGACCCGCCTGCCGGTGCGGCAGCACGTGCAGCACGACCTGTCGTGGAAGACGTGCGAGCCGCGCGGCGCCCAACGCGTCGACGTCGCCATCGACGGCGACCACCTGCTGCACATCTACAACGTGCACCTGGGCACGTCGCTCGGCGAGCGGCGGGTGCAGGCGGCGACCCTGGCCGACCTGGTCCACGCTCGCCGGCCGGTCGGCCCCAATGTCGTGCTCGGCGACTTCAACGAGTGGGCGCGCGGCCTGGCCACCGACATCCTGTCGTCGCGGCTCGAAAGCGTCGACCTCACCAAGCACCTGACGCGGAAGCGCACCTACCCGGGCTGGTTCCCCGTGCTCCACCTCGATCACATCTACTATCGCGGCCGCGTCGAGGTGACGCACGTGGAGCTGATCCGCACGCGTCAGTCACTGATGGCGTCGGACCATCTGCCTCTGGTCGCCGACCTGAAGATCTCGTACTGATCGCGACCCGCGCCCGGCGCTATGTCAGCTCGTCGCCGACCCGGGCCAGCATGACGTGCAGCAGCCCCAGATTGCGGGTGCGGAACGCCGCCTCGCAACTGGCGAAGTAGTACTCCCAGGTGCGGATGAAGCGGTCGTCGAAACCCAGGCGCCGGACCTCGTCGACGCGGGCCATGAAGCGCGCGCGCCATTCGCTCAGCGTGCGCGCGTAGTCGAGCGGGCGATCCTCCACGCCGGTCACCGCCAATTGGGTATGTGCGGCCGTCACGGCGCAGATCTCGCGCAGACACGGGAGCAGGCCGCCCGGAAAGATGTGCTTCTGGATCCAGTCCGAGCGGGTCACGTAGGCGTCGAAGCGGCCGTCGGGCATGGCGATGGCCTGGATGCCGACGCGCCCGCCCGGCGCCAGCACGCGATCGATGGCGCGGAAGAAGTCGGGCCAGAACTCGCGGCCCACCGCCTCGATCATCTCGACCGACACGATGCGCGAATATTGTCCCTGCACCGCCCGGTAGTCGCGCAACTCGATGTGCACGCGGTCGGCGAGTCCGGCGGCCGCCACCCGCGCCGTGGCCAGCGCGCACTGCTCCGCCGACACGGTGATGCTCGTGACCCGGCAGCCGTAGGTGCGGGCCAGATGGATCGCCAGCCCGCCCCAGCCCGAGCCGATCTCGAGCACGCGGTCGGCGGCGCGCAGCGCCAGGCGTTCGCCCCACAGCTTGAATTTCTCGTGCTGGGCGGCCTCGAGGGTATCGTGCGGCGACCGGAACAGCGCGCTCGAGTAAGCCATGGTCGGGTCGAGGAAGAGCGAGAAGAAGTCGTTGCCGAGGTCGTAGTGCGCGTAGATGTTGCGGCGGCTGCCCGCGG
>JBDTWC010000434.1:0-3686 GCA_040006875.1 Acidobacteriota bacterium
CATGCACGACACCCATTTTCGCGGCTGGGCCAAGCCCGGCCCGCTGCCGCCCGGCGCATCGTCGCCGCTCGACGTGCCGGGCAACGAATCGCTCGACGCCATCAGCGGCCACTTCCGCCTGTTCCAGCTGCGCGACGGACATCGCTTCTCGACCGACGACGTGCTCACGGCGTGGTACGGCACGTCGTGGGTGCCGCGGGCGTCCACCGTGCTCGACCTCGGTTCGGGGATCGGGTCGGTGGGGATGGTGGCGGCCTGGCGACTGCCGGCGGCCGCCTTCGTGACCATCGAGGCCCAGGCTGAGAGCGTGCGGCTGGCCCGCAAGTCGGCGGCGTTCAACGGCCTCGAGGCGCGCTACGAAATTCGGCACGGCGACTTCCGGGACGACGCGGTGCTCGGCCAGGCTGAGCAGTTCGATCTGGTACTTGGCAGCCCCCCCTACTTCCCGCGCGGAACGGGGGTGGAGGGCGACCATCCGCAGAAGGTGCAATGCCGCTTCGAGGTGCGTGGCGATATCAGCGACTACACGCGGGTCGCGGTTGCCCATTTGGCGCCTGGCGGCGTCTTCGCGTGTGTGTTCCCGTCGGCGCAGCTCCCACGCGTGGTGCGGGCGGCGGCCGATGCCGGAGCGACGATCGCGCGGCGCCGGCCGGTCGTATTTCGCGAGGGCGATGCGGCGCTGGTCGACCTGTTTGTGATGATGCGCGCCGTCGACCTGCCGGAGCCGATGCGCGCTGCCACCTGGGTCGAGCCTCCGTTGCTCATTCGCCAGGCCAACGGCCAGGTGCATCCGGAGTATGCCGTCGTGAAGCTGGCCTTCGGCTTCCCGCCGTAGAATCGCCCGCCGCCCGCCTATCCTTCCGGCGTGGTCGCCGCTCGTTAGCCTTGCCCGTCACGCCTGGTCCGGCGCCGTCCGGTGATCGTGGGCAAAAATAATTGGTTGGCCCCATTCGCCGCCGCTTTACGCTCTAACAAGTATGAGACTGCCAATCCCCCAGCATTCGCCATTCCGCGTCGTCCTCCCCGCTCTGTTGGCCGTGGCTGCCCTGGCCGCCATGGCCGCGCCCAGCGCCGCTCAGGCTCCAAACCCGCCCGTCGGCGGCTCAGCCCAGGTCGGCGGATCGGCCGCCCGGCTCACCTGGTCGCCGCCTAACGGCGGCGCCACCGTGCTCGGCTACGAAATCGACGCCGGCACCTCGTCGGGCGCCAGTAACCTGGTGGCCGGATATCAGGTCGGCAACGTCTTGACGATCGACACGCCCGCGCTGCCCGCCGGCACCTATTTCGTGCGCATCAGGGCGCGCAACAACGTCGGCGTGAGTCCGCCTTCGACCGAGTTCGCCTTCAGCATCGGCGGTGCGCCGACGCCGCCGATCAATCTGGCCGCCTCGCTGAGCGGCGCCCGGCTGACCCTGACCTGGGGGGCTCCGACGAACGGCGCCACGCCCACCAACTACCTGATCGACGCCGGCTCTGCCCCCCTGACCAACAACATCGTGGCGGGATACCCGATCGGGCCCGCGATCGGCTTCTCCTACGACCTCCCGCCGGGCACGTATCACATCCGGTTGCGCGCCAGTAACGGCACCGGCACGAGCGCCTATTCCAACGAAGTCACGGTCAGCGTGGGCGGCACGGGTCAGCCCGCGCCGCCGAGCAACTTCGACTACACGATTCTCGGCGGCCTGGTGCAACTGCGCTGGACCGCCGGTGCCACCGGCGGCGCGCCGAACGGCTACATCCTGCAGGTCGGCACCGGGTCCGGACTCCAGAACGTGCTGGTTCAGGATGTTGGCAATGTCACCAGCCTGAACGTGCAGGCGCCGGTCGACGGCAGCTTCTACGTGCGCGTGCTGGCCTACAACAACACCGGCACGAGCGGCCCGTCGAACGAACGCGTGGTGACGCTCTATCCATCGGCCTGCGCGCGGGGTGCCTTCGTGGCCACACTGGTCTGGGATACCGGCGCGATCGGACAGCCGTCCGTCGACATGGACCTGCACGTGGTCGAACCGCCCGCGCAGGAGGTCTACTACGGCAATCGCATCGGCTTGACCACCCAGCTCGACCGCGACAACGTCATCGGCCTGGGCCCTGAGAACATCTGCTCGCGGATCGACAACCAGAACGTGCCGATTCCGCCCAGCACCGGCGTCTACCAGATCTACGCGCATGCCTACGGCGGCAGCGTGTGGCCGACCACCGCGCGCATCACCGTGCGCTCTTACGTGGGCACGCCGCAAGAGACCTACCGGGTCATCGAGCGCGTCTTCACGGCGCCCACGCAGCGGTTGAACTTCGCGACCGTGACGTTCCCGGCCGGCACCATCTCCGAGGTGACGGGCCCCCGATTGTTCGACTCGTCGTCCGGGGAAGAGATGGCAATTACCCCGCTCAAGGTGCCCGAGCCGAAGCAGTAGCGTTCGAGGCCTGGGCCGGAGGCGCGATGTCTCCGGCCCAGGGTCGTGTTCACGGTCGAGCCGGCGCGCGTATGCTGCCGGCCATGGTTGCCCTGACGTCGATCTGGTTGTCGGTGCTGGTCGCTGCCGTGCTCGTGTTCGTGGCCAGCTCCCTCATTCACATGGCGCTCGGCTACCACAACACCGACTACCAGAAGATGCCGCGCGAAGACGACATCCTGGGCGCCCTGGGGCCGATGAACATCCCGCCCGGCGACTACTTCCTGCCCCACGCCGGCGGCATGGCGACGTTCACGGATCCGGCGTTCCAGGCCAAGTGGAAGCGCGGGCCGGTGGCCACGCTCACCGTGATGCCACCCGGCACCAATTTCATGGGTGCGAGGCTGGCGCAGTGGTTCGTCTACGCGGCGGTGGTCGCGTTCTTCGCCGGCTACGTCGCCACCCGCACCATCCCGCCCGGCGCGCACTATCTGGTCGTGTTCCGCGTCGTCGGCACCACCGCGTTCATGGGCTACGCGCTCGGCCTGTGGCAGATGACGATCTGGTACCAGCGCTCGGTCACGACGACGCTGAAGTCGACCTTCGACGGCCTGCTCTACGCCTGCCTCACCGCCGGCGCCTTCGGCTGGCTGTGGCCGGCGGCGTAGCGCCTTCGTTGCACCTGGGTGCATCCCGCGGCCTATACTTCGCATCGAAGGAGCACACCCATGTGCGATGAGAACTTCGAGCACGGCCTTGAGACCTATGCGCGCTTCCCTCAGATGACGCGCCGGCAGTTGGGCGCGCTGTCGATGGGCGCGGGCATGATGTTCATGCTGCCGCGCGCTGCCGACGCCGCCGACGTGAAGGAATCCGACGTGGTCGTGAAGACTCCCGACGGCCAGGCCGACTGCTACTTCGTGCATCCGGCCGCGGGCGCGAGCGCCGGCGTGATCGTGTGGCCCGACATCCTCGGCCTGCGTCCCGCCTTCCGGCAGATGGGCAAGCGCCTGGCGGAATCCGGCTACGCCGTGCTGGTCGTGAACCCGTTCTATCGCAGCAAGAAGGCGCCAGTCGTGGCGCCGGGAGCCAGCTTTGCGGACCCGGCGATCCGCGATGCCGTGATGCCGCTGGCACAGGCGCTGAACGCCACCACGCACGTCACCGATGCGAAGGCGTTTGTAGCCTGGCTCGACGGGCAGGCCGCGGTCGACAAGAAGAAGAAGATCGGCACCACCGGCTACTGCATGGGTGGACCGATCGTAATGCGCACCGCGGCGGCCGTGC
>JBDTWC010000435.1:0-3684 GCA_040006875.1 Acidobacteriota bacterium
ATCGGCGACAAAGCGTGGCGCGGCGTCGCCGACGCCGCACTCGCGCACGTAGAGCCACGCCATGTGCACGTGGTCGCGATGGTGGAACGCGGTGACCGGCAACGAGCCGTCGCGAAAGCCACTGACGAAGGCCCGCTCTGCGTCGGTCACGAGCGCGCCCTCACCTTCCGCGCGACCGGTGAGAAGCGCTTCATTGCCGCTACTGGCTGGTGTCGCTGCGACCGGCGATCTTCCGGCCCATCTCGACGGCCTTGAAGCCGGCGTCGCCCCAGTTCATCACGAACACGTTGAAGCCCTGCGCCATGCGGGTCTCGATGTCGGTGGCGTTGGCCGGGAAGCCGCACGCGACGTGGTTGGCCTTGCACGCGGCCAGCACCTGCTGGATGGCCGCTTCCCACGCCACCATGTCGGTCTGGCGCTTGCCGCTCGAGTCGGTGGTCGAGAACACGCCGCGCAGCGTGCCGGCTCCGGGCCACAACACGCCGATGCCGGGCACGGCGGCGATCTCCTTGAGATTCGCCAGGCCCGTCTTGCTCTCGACGATGGTCCAGTTGATGAGCTCACCGTTGGGATTGAGCGGCCACACATCGGCCTTCTGCCGATACTCGGCCTCGCTCATGCCCCAGACCGCGGGCGCCTGTCCGACCGCTTCGGGCCGCACGCCGCCCTTCGACTTGAAGCGCATCGCCGCGATGCCGGCCTTCGCTTCCGCGGCGGTTTCGACCGTGACTAGCATGATGCCGCTCACGCCGAGGTTCAGCTGCTGGCCGATGGCGGCCTGGGTGGCCGCCAGGTCGGGCCGCAGTTCCGGCGACTTCACGATCATCGGATGGGTCAGGTGCAGGTACGGCGTCTTGGCGATCACGCCCGCGGCCATGAGCCCCTTCGAGAACTCGGCGAAGGCGGGATAGGCCTTGTCCATGCCGCCTTCCATCGAGCCGTCGAACACGAAGTCGCTGAGCTTGTAGTCAGCGGCCTGCCTGGCCAGTTCGGCCGCGGTCTTGGGCGGCGTCTCCGGCGCGGCCGGGGCGCCGGCTGGACGCGCGGCTCCGGCAGGCGCGCCGGGGAAGCGGCGATTGCTCGGCGCATAGAGGCCGAAGACAGGCTGCTTCTGTTCGAGCAGCGCGATGACGCGGTTGTGGCGCGCCTTGGGCGCCTGCGCGGCGACCAACCCGCCGAGCAGCGCGACCGATAACATGAATGCAGTGAGAATTCGCACGAGGCCTCCTGAACGTTCAGAACGATAGCCGATGCCAGCCGCCCGCTGTCACCGAATGTAACCGGGCCTGTCACCGTGACACTCACCCGCGGTCATTTCAGGCACCCACGCAGAAACGGGGCGGGCCGCTGCCGCCGTACGCTAGATTTGCGCCGCGAGGTGGACGATGCGGACGCTGACAGCGTGCACGGTTGTGTGGGGACTCTTCGCGCCGGTCATGGCGACGTCGACGCCGCCGGCCCAGACGGCCGGACCAGTAGCGCCGGCGCCGGCGCCGGCCACGATCGCCACGCCCGAAGCGATCGTGAAGCTCTGGATCGAGCGGTGGAACGCGCTCGACGGCACGCCCGCGTCGCTTGACGCCTTCATCGCCCTCTACACCCCTGACGCGTTGCACATCGCCGGTCCCACGGTCGATCAGCGGGGCACCGCCACCTATCGTGGGCACGCCGGCATTCGCACCATGGCCGCGCACGTCGCCGCGGCGCAGGAGCGGCGCACCTATCGCCTCGAAACCGAAACCGCGCGCGAGACCACGGCGCAGCTGTTCCACCAGACCACCGGCCCGTGGGGCGGCCCGGCCGTAGCCGTGCAGATCGTGGCCGTCTACACCGATCACGCCACGCAGAAGCGCTATGCCACGCCGGGCGCAATCTTCCTCCAGCTCGCCGGCGGCAGAATCCACCGCGCCCGCGTCTATCTCGGCGACGGCGAACGGGCGGAAGTCGAGCCCGATCCGACGCGCAAACGACCCTGACGCGCGCACCGCGCCGGTCACACCGTTGGTCACCAGCGCACCGTCTCGGCCGGGTGCGGCGCGCCGCGCCTCTGCTACCGTGAGGACATGCGGATCACCCTTGCCCTTGCCCTCGTCCTTGCGCTCGCCGCCGTTCCGGCCACCGCGCAGCGTCTGCCTGGCGGCGTGACCCCCGAGCACTACGCGCTGTGGTTCGCGCCCGACCTCGAGCACGCCACGTTCCGCGGACGCGCCGACATCACGGTGAAGCTCGATCAACCGACCAGCGCGATCACCCTCAATGCCGCCGAGATCACGTTCGGCGCGGTCACCGTCGTATCGGGCGGTACGACCCAGACCGCCAGCGTGACCAGCAACGACCGCAACGAGACGGCGACGTTCACGGTGCCCACCCGTCTGGCCGCCGGGGCGGCCACCATCCACGTCACCTACACCGGCATCCTGAACGACAAGCTGCGCGGCTTCTATCTGAGCAAGGCCAATGGCCGCAACTACGCGGTCAGCCAGATGGAGGCCACCGACGCGCGCCGCGCCTTCCCGTGCTTCGACGAGCCGGCGAAGAAAGCCACCTTCGACATCGCGCTGATGGTCGACGCCGCCGATACCGCGATCTCGAACGGCCGCCCGCTTACTGACACGCCCGGCCCCGAGGCCGGTAAGCACACGGTGACCTTCGCCACCACGCCGAAGATGTCGACCTATCTCGTGGCCCTGCTGGTCGGCGACTTCGTCTGCCGCGAGGGCGCGTCCGACGGCATCGCCATCCGCGTGTGCGCGACGCCCGACAAGAAGGCGCTCACCGCCTTCGCGCTCAGCGCCGCCGAGCAGCAGGTCAAGTTCTTCAACGCCTACTTCGGCATCACCTATCCGTTCGGCAAGCTCGACATCATCGGCGTGCCCGACTTCGCGGCCGGCGCGATGGAGAACGCCGGCGCCATCACCTTCCGCGAGCGCATGCTCCTGGTCGACGAAGCCACGGCGTCGGTCGGCATCCGCAAATCGGTCGCCTCGGTCATCGCTCACGAGCTCGCTCACCAGTGGTTCGGCGACCTCGTGACCATGAAGTGGTGGGACGACATCTGGCTGAACGAGGGCTTCGCCACCTGGGCGGCCAACAAGCCGCTCGCCGCGTGGAAACCCGAATGGCAGATGGACGTGAACGCCGCCACCGAAACGCAGACCGCCCTGGGCCTCGACGCGCTGCGCTCCACGCGCGCCATCCGCACCGCGGTCGACACCCCCGATGAGATCAACGAAGTGTTCGATCCGATCGCCTACGAGAAGACCTCGGGCGTGCTCAACATGGTCGAGGCCTACGTGGGCCCGAAGAAGTTCCAGGCCGCGGTGTCGTCGTACCTGACCCGCTACTCATCGGGCAATGCCGCGGGGGAGGACTTCTGGCAGGAGGTCACGCGGGTCACCGAGAAGCCGGTCAACCGCATCATGCGCAGCTTCGTCGACCAACCGGGCGCGCCGCTGCTCTCGGTACACACCGCGTGCGTGGCCGGCACGACCCGGGTCACGGTGAAGCAGCAGCGCTTCGTCGGCGCGCCGGGGGAGCAAGGCGCCAAGCCCGCTACCGCGCAGGTGTGGACGCTGCCGGTGTGCGTGAAGACCTCGACCGGCGCCAGCACCTGTCAGCTCGTGACGCAGGCGTCGGAGTCGTTCGATGCGCCGGGGTGTGGAGCCGCCTTCGTCAACGCCGACG
>JBDTWC010000436.1:0-3682 GCA_040006875.1 Acidobacteriota bacterium
GGCCGCCGTAGTAGTCGTTGCTCGGCGTGCTCACCGGCATGTAGAGCAGGCCGCGCTCCGCGTCGAGGGTCATCGGCGCCCACACGTTGGTGTGACCGGTGAACTTCCAGGCCCCGTCCTGCCAGGTCTCGTTGCCGAACTCCCCGGGTTGGGGAATGGTGTGGAAGGTCCACGCCATCTTGCCGGTGCGCGCATCGAACGCGCGCACGTCGCCGGGCGGGTCGTTCTTGTAGGTCAGCCGATCGCCGACGCCGCTGCCCAGTATCACCAGGTCGCGGTAGACCACCGGCGGCGAGGTGTTGGCGTAGTGCTTCTTGTTGATCGGCCAGAGCAACCCCTCCGACAGGTCGATCTCGCCGCCGGTGCCGAAGCTTGTGATCGGGGCGCCGCTCACGGCGTCGAGCGCGATCAGGCGATGCCGCGTGTTGAGGAAGATGCGCAACGCGCCGCTGCCGTCACGCCACGCGGCCACGCCGCGATGCACGAAGCCCTGGCCGCTGGCCGGCTGGCCGTCGTCGTAGGCGCGGGGATCGTAGGTCCAGAGCTCGCGCCCGGTGGCGGCGTCGAGCGCGGCCACGCGGTTGTAGGGCGTGCTCACGTAGAGCACCTCGTCGATCATCAGGGGCGTGTTCTGAAAGGCGCCGGGGAAGGTGCCCCGTTCCTTGTTCGGCTGCTCGCCGGTCTTCCACTCCCAGACCTTGCGCAAGGTGGCCACGTTGGCCGGCGTGATGGCGGTGAGCGGCGAGTACTTGCTGCCGCCCGCGTCGCCGCCGTAGACCGGCCAGTCGCGCCGCGGCGCCACCTGCGTGGCGACCACGGTGGTGACGACGACGATCAGCATGCCCGCAAGCGACATCGATTTGTTGTTCACGCGCCGGTGCCTCCCCTGCGCGGCGGATTGTACAGAGTTCTCCGGCGGGACTGCGGTCACCGGGCAGAGATTCAGGGCGCAAAGGCCCGGTTCGTCGGCGCAGCGCCCGTGATATCGTGCGCGCCAAGAGAGGGCCCATGCGCCAAGGTCGCCGTCGTCAACCACGTCTGTTCATCACCGGATGCGCCGCGGTCGTCGTGGCGGGCGCGTCGGTGGCCCTCGCTCAGGCCCCGTCCCTCACTTCGGGTGACCTGGAGCACCCGCAGGGCACCAACGCCGGCATCTACGCCTTCACCTCGAAGTGTGCCTCGTGCCACGACAACGGCGTCGACCAGGCTCCGGATCGCTACACGATGAACCGGCGCACGCCTGAAGAGGTGCTGGCCATGGTCACGAGTGGGCTCCATGCCGCCCACGCCGCCGGGCTCACCGAATGGCAGAAGCGCGTGATGGCCGTCTACGTCGGCGGCCGTCCGCTGGGCTCGGCGGCTACTGGCGACGCCGCCACGATGCCCAATCGGTGCACCGCCGGACCGGCGTTCGCGCCGTTCACCGGGTCCGAGTGGAACGGCTGGGGCGCCGACGGCTCGAACACGCGCTTCCAGCCGACGCCGGGCTTCACGGCCGGCGACGCCCCGAAGCTGGCGCTGAAATGGGCCTTCGGGTTCCCGATGGGCAACTCCGCCTACGGGCAACCCGCCGTCGTCGGCGGACGGGTGTTCGTCGGCGCCGATACCGGCTTCGTCTACGCGCTCGACGCCAAGACCGGCTGCGTGCACTGGTCGTTCCGTGCCAGTGCCGGCGTGCGCACGGCGCCCACGGTGGGGCCCGGTTCGGGCGCGAACCGCTACCTGCTCTACTTCGGCGACATCCGCGCCAACGTCTATGCCATCAACGCCGACACTGGGGCGCTGGTGTGGAAGGAACGGCTCGATACCCATCCGATCGCGCGCGTCACCGGTGCCCCGAAATTGGCCGAGGGTCGACTCTACGTGCCGCTTTCGTCGCTCGAGGAATCGGGCGCCGGCCATCCCAGCTACCCGTGCTGCACCTTCCGCGGCGGCGTGGCGGCCTACGACGCGCTCACCGGCAAGCGCCTGTGGAAGGCCTACACCGTGGCCGATGAGCCGAAGCCCCGGAAGAAGACGTCGAAAGGCACGCAGCTCTACGCGCCCGCCGGCGCCGGCGTGTGGTCGTCGCCGACCGTGGACCTGAAACGACGGCTCGTCTACGTGGCCACGGGCAACGGCTATACCGAGCCAGCCGACATCGCCTCCGACGCGGTGATCGCCTATGACATCGACACCGGCAAGCGGGCGTGGGTCAAGCAGGTGATGGCGCTCGATCACTACGTCCGCGATTGCCCCGGCCTCTACCGGCCCAACGTGCCGACCGCCGACAAGTCCGAGACCTGCCCCGACGATCTCGGTCCCGACTTCGACTTCGGCAACGCGCCGATCCTGCGCACGCTGCCCACGGGGCAGTCCTTCATCGTCATCGGCCAGAAGAGCGGTCACGCGTGGGGTCTCGATCCCGATCGCAAGGGCGAGGTGGTGTGGAGCCGGCAGCTCGGCCTGGGCTGGGAGAACGGCGGCGGCAGCATGATGTGGGGTTCGGCCGCAGATGCCCGTCTGGCCTACTTTCCGAACACGCGCACCGACGATCGCCTGGGCCTGGCCGCGGTGTCGATCGCCAGCGGCGAGCCGGTGTGGCGCGCGTCGCCGCCGGTCGGCGGGGCGGCGCCGATCACGGTCATGCCGGGCCTGGTGTTCATGGGCGCGAGCACCGGCACGGTCTACGCATTCTCGACCGTCGACGGCAAGGCCGTGTGGTCGTTCGACACCAACCGGACGTTTCCGACGGTGAACGGCGTCGAAGCCACCGGCGGCGCGATCAACGCGGCGGGGCCGGTGGTCGCGGGCGGCATGTTGTTTGTGACCTCGGGCTATTCGGATCTCGGAGGGGGCTTGCGCGGCAACGTGCTGCTGGCCTTCGCGGCGCCGTAGCTGCCGGTGCTCATTTCAAGGACAACCTCAATGCGTATGCGCAAGCTCGTGACTGTCTCTCTGTTCGTGATGGGGTTCGGGGCCGCAGCCTGGGCGACGCGATCGGCGCCCGAGGCGCGCCAGGCGGCCGGCGCCAAGCCGGCGAAGCTGGCGCTGGTCGGCGGCATGCTGCTCGACGGCTATGAAGCGCCGCCCATCCACCATGCGGCCATCCTCATCGACGGCGACCGCATCGTGAAGGTCGGCCCGGCGGCCGAGATGACCATTCCGCCGGAATATCAGATCCTCGACACCAGCGGCCGCACCATGATGCCCGGCATGATCGAGCTGCACGGGCATCTCATCCTGCTCGGCCACGGCAACTACGGCGAGTGGTTCCCGTGGATCGCCAAGCAGGGGCCGGGCATGCTCACGACCGTGATGGAGATCGCCGCCAAGCAGCTCCTCAACGCCGGCATCACGTCGGCGGTCGATCTGGGCGCGCCGCTCAAGGAGAGCCTCGACGTGCGCGACCGGATCGCCAGCGGCGCCATTCCCGGTCCGCGCATGTCGATGAGCGGCCCGTGGATCACCCGTCAGGGCGGCGGCATGACCGATCAGTTCGGCGGCATCGCGGTGACGAGCTCGGCTCAGGCCGCCGCGGAAGTGGAGAGGCTCATCGCGGCTGGCGTCGACGTGATCAAGGCACACTCTGGCCTGACGCGCGACGACTACCAGGCGATCGCCGACACCGCTCACAAGCACAACATTCGCGTGCACGCTCACGTCTATGCCGAGGAAGACGTGCGCAACGCCCTCGAGATGG
>JBDTWC010000437.1:0-3680 GCA_040006875.1 Acidobacteriota bacterium
CTCCGTAGTTCTCACACAGATAGCCGCGCGCTGGACCGTCGACGAGTTCGACGCGGATCTTCACGCCACGTGGGATCACGGCCACTTCGCCTGGCTCGATGGCGATGACGCCGAACTCGGTGCACAGGCGCAGCGCGCCCGACTGCGGCACAAACAGCAGCTCGCCGTCGGCGTCGTAGAAGTACTCGTCGTTCATCGAGCGGGTGACGAGATAGATGTGCGTGCCCATGCCGGCCTGGGTGCCGGCATCACCGGCGGTGGTGATGGTGTGCACGCCCTCCACGAACGACATCGGCGTCTCGGGCAGCGGCACCGGATCCCAGCGCAGCGGCGCGATCGGCACCTCCACCTCGTGACAGGGCGTCGTGCGCCACAGCCCGCTCTCGCTCTTCTGGAAGGCGCCGAAGTGGGCCACCGTGGGCCGGATGCGATAGAGCCACGAACGCTCGTTGGTGGCCCGCGGCGCCGTGAACGGCGAACCGCTCAACTGCTCGGCATAGAGGCCATAGGCGCACTTCTGCGGTGAGTTACGCCCGATCGGCAACGCGCCGGGCAGGGCCTCGGTTTCAAAGCCGTTGCCGAAGCCCGACATGTAGCCGGCGGTGATGGTCGGCTGTCCGGCGCTGGCAGCGGCCGGCGCCTGGTCCGATTGCAGTGGGTTCATGACGCGTTCTCCTCCATGGCCGGCAGCTCGACGTAGATTTCGCCTTCTTCGACCTTCACGGGAAAGGTCCGGACGCTCTTGTCCGTGACACTGCCGTCGGTTTCGCCGGTGCGGATGTCGAAGAGGGCGTGGTGCATCGGACACTCGACGTAGCCCTGCACGACCGTGCCGTAGGAAAGCAGCGCGCCCAGGTGCGGACAGGTGTCGCTCGTGGCGTAGACGCCGTCGTCGAGGGCGTAGAGCGCCACGCGCTGGCCGTTGCAGCGCACCGCCATCATGGCGCGGCCGTCGAGCGCCGAGCGGGCGGCGGCCCGCACCCAGGGCATCAGGCGTCCTTCAGCACGCCGCGCTGAATCTGGTCGGCCTCGATCGACTCGAAGAGCGCCTTGAAGTTGCCCTCGCCGAAGCCATCGTCGCCCTTGCGCTGGATGAACTCGAAGAAGATCGGGCCGATCGCCGTCTTGCCGAACCGTTGCAGCAGCACCTTCGTGAACCCGCCTTCGACCACGCCTTCGCCGTCGATCAGAATCCCGTTGCGGGTCAGCCGCTCCAGGTCCTCGCCGTGCTTGGGCAGGCGCTGATCGACGCGCGAATAGTAGATCGGGTTGGGTGCCGGCATGAAGGCGACCCCGGCGGCGATGAGCGTCTCGATCGAGTCGTAGAGGTCGCGGGCGCCGAGCGCCACGTGCTGGATCCCCTCGCCCTTGTACTGCTGCAGGTACTCGGCGATCTGGCCGTGCTCGCCGGCGTCCTCGTTGATCGGGATGCGGATCTTGCCGTCGGGGCTGGTCATGGCCCGCGAGTGCAGCCCGGTCATCTTGCCGGCGATGTCGAAGTAGCGAATCTGCCGGAAGTTGAACAGCCGCTGGTAGAAGGCCGCCCATTCATCGAGCCGGCCGCGCTGCACGTTGTGCGTGAGGTGATCGATGTAGAAGAGGCCGACACCGGCCGGGGCCGGGTCGGGCTCGCCGAGCCACTCGAAGTCGACGTCGTAGATCGAGCCCTTGGCGCCGTAGCGATCGACCAGGTAGATGTGCAGGCCGCCGATCCCTTCGATGGTCAGGATCTGCAGCTCGCCCGGAGCAGCCGATCGCTCGACCGGCTTGGCCCCGAGCGACAGCGCCCGCTCGTAGGCATACTTCGCGTCCACGACGCGGAAGGCCATGGCCGGCGCCGACGGTCCGTGCTGAGTGGCGAAATTGGCCGCGAACGAACCCGGCTCGGCGTTCAGGATCAGGTTGATGCCGCCCTGGCGGTAGAGCGTGACCTGCTTGGAGCGATGCTTCGCCACGGCGGTGAAGCCCATCTGCGTGAACAGGCGATCGAGTTCGACCGGCCGCGGATGGCAGAACTCCACGAACTCGAAGCCATCGGTGCCCATCGGGTTGTCGTCACTGATGACCGGCGGCTCGGCGTCGTGTGGAAAGGGACCCATGGCAATCTCCGTGTCAGCGAGAGGCGAGCGCGTCGAGTTCGGTGACGGGTTCGCGGAACGAGCACGAGCCGAAGCTCACCAGATGGTGGGCTCGGAGGTCGCGCAACAGCGAAAGAGGAAAGGCGGCGGCGCCCCAGCGCGCGGCGTCGTCATCGAACACGAGCGACGCGGCGTCGCTCTGCCGGAGCAGCGCTTCGGCTGTCGTCACCGGCTGGCCGGCGCGCACTGCCGCCGCGGCCAAGAGCAGGTTGAGGTAGCCGTACATCGGCGCGCTCGCGGCCTCCGGTTCGTAGGTGAGCTTGTAGGAGCCGCGCACGGCGTGATGCAGGCCGGCCGTGGCCTTGAACGGCACCTGGCGCGCGACGACCGCGGCCAGGAAGCCGGCCAGCGCCGCGGGCGACGGGAACGCTTCGGGCGTGACCCCGCCGGTGCGGACCTTGGCGCGCAGCTGACGCGCGGCCACCCGATCGAGCCAGGCCGGCGCGTCGGGACCGGCCGCGATCTCGACATAGACGTCGAGTCCGGCGCAGTGCGCGGCCAGCCAGTCGATGCCGTCGATCGCACTCGGCTTGGCTTCCACAGCGTCGACCACGCCGTGGTGGGTGTCGGTGCCGGCGTTGAAGGTGGCAAGGGCGGCGATGTCGTCCGCGGAGCCGACGCGCACAATCGCGCTCACGCGACACGTGGATACGGCCCCAGCCGGCGCGGACAAGGCCGCGGCGAGTTCGGACAGGCGCGCGGCGGTGGTGACGAAGCGTCCGAGCATCCACGACTGTGGACTGGCCAGAGCGGCACGGTACTCGGCCGCGGCGGCGGACATCGACAAGGCGGCCGGCGGGAAGAGCCCGGCGTAGTCCACCGCCCCGGCGAGCAGGGCGTGGGCACTGGCACGCAGCATGTCCCTACTGTGGCAGCGCTCTTTTCATCTGTCCAATACCCGCTTACGTCTTGATTGATAATCGGTGCCTATGAGCATGGCCACGCTCGAACTGCGCCACCTCCGCTACTTCTGCCGGGTCGCCGATGAGCTGCACTTCGGCCGAGCCGCCGCCCTCCTGGCGGTGTCGCAGCCGACCCTCAGCGTGCAGGTGAGGCAGCTCGAGACGATCGTCGGGGCGCGCCTGCTCGATCGTCACACCCGCCAGGTGTCGCTCACCGACGCCGGACGCGCATTCCACGAAGCGGCGCGACGTATCCTGCGCGACGTCGACGCGGCCGTGGCCACGACGCGTCAGGCCCACGCCGGCCAGGTCGGCGTGCTGCGCGTCGGGTTCGGGCCCACGCTGATGCTCTCCACGCTCGGTCAGGTGGTGCGCGCCTTCCGCCAGCGGAACCCGGGCGTGCGCATCGACCTGCGCGAGCAGCCGACCAGCGAGCAGGTGGCGGCGCTGCTCCACGGCGACCTCGACGTGGGCTTCGTGCGCGGCGCCGAAACCGACCCCCGCCTCGAGGTCGAGCTGTTCGCGCGCGAGCCGCTGCTCATCGCCCTGCACCGCGACCACCCCGCCGCCGGCGCGGCGCGCGTCGCGCTCGCCCGGCTGGCGCACGACCCCTGGGTGCTCTTCCCGCGAGCAATCGCAC
>JBDTWC010000438.1:0-3677 GCA_040006875.1 Acidobacteriota bacterium
GCCGAGACGGTGCTCGTGACCCGTGAGTACGCGGCTCGCACCTACGCCCGCGATCAGGTCGAAGTCCGCGGTCGCGTCGATGGCTATATCGAACGGCGCATCTTCGACATCGGCTCGGACGTGCAGGCCGGCCAGCCGTTGTATCTGCTCGACGCGCGGCCCTATCAGGCGGAACTGGCCCGCACCCGCGGTGCGCTGGCCCAGGCCACGGCCGACATCACGCAGGCGCAGGCGAATCTGCTCAAGACCCAGCAGGACGTGGCCCGGCTCGAGCCGCTCGTGAAGGAAGAAGCGGCGGCGCGTCAGGACCTCGACAACGCCAACGCGGCGCTGCAGGCGAGCCTGGCCGGGGTGGAGTCGCGTAAGGCCAATCTCGAAACCGTGCAGGCGCAGGTTCGCGCCGCCGAACTGAACCTCGAATACGCGTCCATCCGCGCGCCGATCTCGGGCCGCATCGGCGACAGCCTGCTGCAGGTCGGAGGGCTGGTGTCGCGCGCCTCGGTGGCGCCGCTCACCACGATCGTGCCGCTCGACCCGATCTGGGTCCGCTTCCAACTGAGCGAAGCCGAGCTCACCACGTTCCAGAGCCTCGACGCCAAGACGCTGCCGATCGAGCTGCTGCTCGCCGACGGGCGCGTCCATCCGGCCAACGGTCAGATCCAGAACACGCTCAACGAGCTCAATGCCCGCACCGGCACGCTCGAAGTGCAGGCGCGCTTCCCCAATCCGACCCACGCCGTGCTGCCCGGGCAGTTCGGCCGCGTCCGCATCCGCCTGCAACAGCGCGAGCACTCGCTGCTCGTGCCGCAGATGGCGGTGCAGGAGCTGCAGGGCCTGCAGACCGTGCTGACGGTCGACGCGAATCACGCGGTGCAGGCGCGCACGGTCGTGACCGGCGATCGCATCGGCGATCGCTGGATTGTCGAGCAGGGCCTCAACCCCGGCGACATCGTGATCGTCGAGGGCCTGCAAAAGGCCACGCCCGGATCCAAGGTGACGCCGCTGCCCTACGTGCCCGGCGGTCCGGTGGCCGCTCCGGCCTCCGCGCCGGGAAGCGGGAGGTAGTCATGGCCCGCTTCTTCATCGACCGGCCGGTCTTCGCGATCGTGATCGCGATCGTCACCGTGATCCTCGGCGCGGTCGCCATTCCACAGTTGCCGATTGCCACCTATCCCGAGGTGGTGCCGCCGGTGGTGCAGGTCACCGCCACCTATCGCGGCGGCAACGCGCAGGATCTCGAACGCACCGTCGCCCAGCCGATCGAGCAGCAGCTCGTCGGCCTCGACGGCATGCTCTACTTCTTCTCACGCAGCTCGAACGACGGCGTCATGACCATCGACGTGACGTTCGACCTCGGCACCAACATCGACACCGCCACCGTGCAGACGCAGAACCGCGTCGCCTTGGCGCTGCCGTCGTTGCCGCCCGAGGTGCAGCGCGAAGGCTTGACGGTGAAGAAGGTGTCGCCGGCGATCCTGATGGGCGTGTCGATCTTCACGGACGACGATCGCTACGACCAGGTCTTCCTCAACAACTACGTCACCATCAACCTGCTCGATCGCATCGCCAGCCTGCCTGGCGTAGGCGAAGCGCGACTCTCCACGCGGCTCGACTACGGCATGCGCGTGTGGGTCAACCCGGCCAAGATGGCCACGCTCGGGATCACGGCGCCCGATGTGGCGGCGGCCATCCAGGTGCAGAACAAGCAGAACGCCGCCGGCACGGTGGGCCAGCCGCCGATCGCCGATGGCACGGCGTTCCAGTATCCAGTGAACGCTACCGGCCGGCTGCTCGCGCCCGATCAGTTCAAGAACATCGTGCTCAGGGCCGAGCCCGATGGCTCGCTGCTGCATCTCGGCGACGTCGCCCGGGTGGAACTGGGCGCGCAGGACTACAAGAACTACTCGCGCTTCAACGGCAAGCCGGCGGCGGTGGTGCTGGCGTTCCTGTCGCCCGGTGCCAATGCGGTGGCGACCGGGCAGCGCATCCGCGCCATCTTCGCCGAGACCCAGGCCACGTTCCCTGCCGGCCTGCAATACCGCGTCGGTTACGACGCCACCCGCTTCGTCGACGCGGCGGTGAGCGAGGTCGTGCGCACGCTCTTCGAGGCGATCGCGTTGGTGGTGCTGGTGGTGTTCGTGTTCCTCCAGAGCTGGCGCGCCACGCTCATCCCGCTGCTCGCCGTGCCGGTGTCGATCATCGGCACGTTCGCGCTCTTCCCGCTGCTCGGCTTCTCGATCAACATGACCAGCATGTTCGGGCTGGTCCTGGCCATCGGCATCGTGGTCGACGACGCGATCGTGGTGGTCGAGGCCGTGCAGCACAAGATCGACCACGGCATGCCGGCCAAAGCGGCCACCATCGAGGCGATGGAGGAAGTGTCTGGGCCGGTCGTGGCCATCGCGCTCATCCTGGCCGCGGTGTTTATCCCGGTGGCGCTGCTCGGTGGCATCTCGGGCTCGATCTATCGCCAGTTCGCGCTGACCATCGCCGTGTCGGTGCTGATCTCGGCCTTCAACGCGCTCACCTTGAGCCCGGCGCTCAGCGCCATCCTGCTCAAACCCAAGGGCCAGGCCAGGTCGTGGCTGCGCGCGCCGTTCGGCCTCTTCAACCGGGTCTTCGGCTGGACCACCGATCGCTACGTGAACGGCGTGCGTCTGGTGATGCGCCGCAGCGTGATCACGCTGGCCATGCTGGGCATCTGCTACCTGGTCGCGGGGCGGCTCTTCCAGACCGTGCCGGGCGGCTTCCTGCCCGACGAAGATCAGGGCACGATCTTTGTGTCGATCCGCCTGCCCGACGGCGCGTCGCAGGAACGGACCAAGGAAATCAGCGACGCCATCGAGACGCTGCTCCTCTCCACACCCGGCGTCGAGGCGGTCACCACGCTGGGCGGTGTCGACCGCCTGACCCAGACCAACAACTCCAACGTCACGACCGTCATCGGCCTGCTCAAGCCGTGGGCCGAGCGCGGCGCGCTGACCCAGCAGGCGATCATCCGATCGCTGCAACCGAGCTTCGCCAAGGTCCGCGGCGCCATCGTCTTCGCCTTCGGCCAGCCGCCGATTCTCGGCCTCGGCGCCTCGGGTGGCTTCGAGTTCATGATTCAAGATCGATCGGATGCCGGCGTGGCGCGTCTGAGCGAGGTGACGCGCGCCTTCATCGCCGCGGCCAGCAAGCGCCCCGAGATCGCCACCGTCACCACCGGGTTCCGGGCCACCGTGCCGCAGTACCGCGTGAACCTCGACACCGACAAGGCCCAGACGCTCGGTGTGCCCATCGCCGAGGTCTACTCCACGGTGCAGACGTTTCTCGGCGGGCTTTACGTGAACGACTTCAACCGCTTCGGCCGCACCTGGCGCGTGATGATGCAGGGCGAACCGGAATTCCGGCGCCGCCCCGACGACATCGGCCAGTTCTTCGTGCGCACGGCCGGGCGCGAGATGGTGCCGCTGAGCACCCTCGTGAAGGTGGAGGCGGTCTCCGGGCCGGATGTGGTCTACCGCTTCAACCGCTTCCGCGCCGCGCAGTTGTCGGGCGCCAACGCGGCGGGCTACAGCTCAGGCCAGGCCGCGAAAGCGATGGAGGAAGTGGCGCGCGACGTGCTGCCGCCAGGCTTCGGTTACGAATGGACCGGCACCGTCTTCCAACAGCGGCGCACCGAAGGACAGGAGCCG
>JBDTWC010000439.1:0-3672 GCA_040006875.1 Acidobacteriota bacterium
AACGCCGGCGATGACCTCGCTGGTCGTGCCGCTGCTCGCCGATCCTGACGCCGAGGTCAGGCGCTGGGCCGCGATCGCCACGGCCAGCTCCGCCAAGATCTTCACCGGCGCCGCCAGCGACGGGCTGACCGCGGCGATGGGCACGGCGACGCCGCGCGACTGGGGCGTGTTTGCGGCGCAGCTCGGACGCATCGTTGCGGCTTCGCCGGACGCGTTCGCGAAAGTGGAGCTGACGATCGCGGCCGGCCTGCCAGCGGCGGCAGCGGGAAGCGTCGGAGCGACCGCGCCACGGCGGGTCGGGCGCGCCGCCGATGTGGCCAGGGTCGAGGGCGCCGCACGCGGACTCGAGGCGCTCACGCGCGTCAACGGCAAGGTCGCCGCGCTGTCGGCGGGCACGCGCGCCCGGCTCGTCGCCGTGGTCGCCACGTCCGATGCGCCAGGCACGCAGGCTTTTGCTCGCGCCCGCCGGCTGGCGCTGTTGACGTTGCGCAACGACAAGGCGGTCGATGGCGCGCTGGCTCGGGCCGCGGCCAAGGACGTCGACGACGAGGTGCGTCGTCAGGCCGTGCTCAGCGCCGCGGCCGCCGTCACGCCCGACCTCGCCGCGATCAGCGACGCCGACCGGGAGGGAGTGCTCACCGCCGGCCTCGCCGATCCCGCGTTCCGCGTGCGGCTCGAAGCGCTGCGCGGCTGGGGACGCCATCAACAGTCGCGCCGCTGCCAGCCGGTGATGGCCGCGGTGGCCGACGCGAATGCGCACGTGGCTCTGCAGGCCATCGATCTGCTCGGCTCGCCGTGCGCCACGCCGGCCACGGCGCTCCTGCAGAAGCAGGCTGCAACGCTGTCGGCGCCCGGCACGACGTGGCATCGCGCCGCGCATGCGCTCGTCAGCCTGGCGAAGACCGCGCCGGACGAGGCCACGCCGCTCCTGGCGCGCTTTGCCGGCCATCCCATCTGGCAGGTGCGGATGTATGCCGCGCACGCCGCCGGACCGGCCGGCGCCATCGAGACGCTGGTGCAGCTCGGTGGCGATGCCGACGACAACGTGCGTCAGGCCGCGCTCGATGCGCTGGCGCGGCTGAAGCGGCCAGAGGCGTTGCCGATCGCCTACGAAGCGCTGACTCGCCCCAACTACCGGTTGGTGATGACGGCCGCGCAGGCGCTGGCGGCGGAGGCCGATACGGCCAAGGCGACGACCGCGCTCGTGGCGGCGCTGGCCAGACTCACGGCCGAGGATCGCGACACGTCGCGCGACCCTCGGGTGGCGATTCTGATGCGGCTCCTCGAAACCGGCCAGGCCGCGGATGCCGATCGCGTGGCCCCCTTCCTGCACGACGGCGACGTGAAGGTCGCCGACCTGGCGGCCCAGGCCATCACTAGGTGGACCGGCGTGGCTCGCGCCGCCGAGCCCGAGCCGCGTGCGCCGGCGGCACCCGATGCGGCGGCTCTCGAGCCGCTGCGCCGTCAGCGGCTGCGCATCACCATGGCCCGCGGCGGCGTGATCGAGCTGCGCCTGCTCGTCGATGAGGCGTCGGCGACGGTGCTGCGCGTCGCTCAGTTGGCCACGAGCGGCTACTACAATGGGCTCACGTTCCACCGCGTCGAGCCGACCTTCGTGGTGCAGGGCGGCAGCCCCGGCGCCAACGAGTACATGGGCGATCGCCGCTACCTGCGCGACGAACCCGGCGTGGCGCACAATCGCGGCACCCTGGGCATCTCGACGCGCGGCCGCGACACGGGCGACGCGCAGATGTTCATCAACCTCGTGGACTCGCCCCGGCTCGACCACGCCTATACGGTGTTTGCGGTCATCGAGCGCGGTCTGGACGTGGCCGACGGCGTGCTTGAGGGCGACGTGATGACCCGCGTGGAACTCGTGACCGCACCGGTGCGCTGAGCATGCGCTCGTCACGGTTGCCGCTCGACCTCACGCCCAGTCCCCTGGCGGCGGCGGTGGCCCGCGCCCGCGCGCAGGGCCGGCCGCTCATCGACCTCACGCTTTCGAACCCCACGCGAGCGGGCTTGCCCTATCCGCTCGACCTGCTGACGCCGTTGGCCGATCCCGCCGGCCTCAGCTACGAGCCTGAGCCGCTGGGCCTGCTCTCCGCACGTCGCGCCGTGGCTGACGACTACGCTCGCCGGGGCGTCGTCGTCGGGCCGCAGCGCCTGTGCCTCACGGCCAGTACGAGCGAGGCCTACGCGCTGCTCTTCAAGCTGCTCTGCGACGCTGGCGACACGGTGCTGGTGCCGCGTCCGAGCTATCCGCTGTTCGAGCATCTGACGGCGCTCGAGTGCGTCCGCGCTGTGCCCTACGACCTGGAACTGTACGGCGCCTGGCGGCTCGACGTCGCCGCCATCGCGCGCAGCATCGACGACCGCACGCGCGCGGTGCTGGTCGTATCACCCAACAATCCCACCGGGTCGGTGGTGCAGGTGGGCGAACTCGAGGCGCTGGCGGCGCTCTGTGGGGAGCGCGGCATTGCGCTCATCGGCGACGAAGTGTTCGCCGACTACCGCCTCGACGGCGCCGGTCCGTCGCCGTCGGTGCTGCAGCAGGCCCACGCCCTGGCGTTCAGCCTGGGCGGGCTCTCGAAGTCGGTCGGCCTGCCGCAGGTCAAGGTGGCGTGGATCGGGGTGAGTGGTCCCGATGCCGCGGTCGATGACGCGCTGGCTGGCCTCGAACTCGTCGCCGATACGTTCCTGTCGGTGTCCACGCCAGCGCAGGTGGCGCTGCCGCGCCTGCTCACGCACGGCGCCAGCGTGCGCGCAGCGATTCGCGAACGCACCGCTCGCAATCTCGCCGCGCTGCACCGCGTGGTTCCGGCCGTCCCGGCTGTGACCTTGCTGACGCCGGCTGGCGGCTGGTGCGCCGTGCTCCAGGTTCCGGCGATGCTCGGCGAAGAGGCGCTGCTGATGACGCTACTCGAACGCGACGGCGTGCTGGTCCAGCCCGGTTACTTCTTCGACTTCCCGCGGGAGGCGTTCGTGGTGGTCAGTCTGCTGGTCGGTCCTGAGGAGTTCGATGTCGGAGTGGCGCGCCTGCTGGCACGCGTGACGGAGGTGGCATGACGGCGCCAGCGCCGCGCCAGAGCGGCATCGGCGTGCCGCTCTTCTCGCTGTCGTCGTCGCGCAGCTGGGGCATCGGCGAATTCGGCGATGTGCCAGCCTTCGCGCGCTGGTGCGCAGCCGCCGGTCAGCGCTACGTGCAGCTCCTGCCGTTGAACGAGATCTCGCCAGGAGAGACGTCGCCCTACTCGTCGATGACCGCGATGGCCCTCGACCCGCTCTATCTGCACGTGCCGGCGGTGCCGGAGTTCGCCGCGCTAGGCGGGGAAGGCGCGCTCGCCAGCGAGCAGCGCGACGTGCTGGCCGCCGTGCGGGCCGATGCGCGCGTGCGCTACCGGGAGGTACGCCGGCTGAAGGAGCACAGTCTGGCGAACGCATATGCCTACTTCCGCGACTTCGAGCTGGCGCACGACACCGAGCGCGCACGGGCCTTCCGCGCCTACGCGACACAGCAGTCGTGGTGGCTCGATGTCTACACGACGTTCCGCGCCATTCACGCCGCCCACGACGAATGCGCCTGGTGGGACTGGCCGCCGGGCCTGGCTTACGGCGATGCCGTGGCGGTGCGCGAGGCCACGGTTGCGCTCGCCGACCAGCGTCAGTATC
>JBDTWC010000440.1:0-3666 GCA_040006875.1 Acidobacteriota bacterium
CGCGGATCTTCTGCCAGATGATGCGGGTCATCTCGTCGCCGTCCATCTCGACGACCGGATTTCTGACCGTGATCTTCTTCACGTGGGGCTCCTTGAGGTAGCTGCGCAAACGGAGAATTATAGCCCGCCCGTACAGAAAACCGGCGGCAGCGCCGAAGCGCGTGCCGCCGTGAGGATTCGGGCCGGACCGGCTGCGGCTACTTGACCGCGTCGTTGACGGCAGCCTTGCCGCTCACCAGCTTGCACACCGATGAATTGGCCAGGACCTGCGTCACCTCGAGCACGCCGGTCTGCTCGATGACCTTGTCGAGCAGCTTGCCGTCGGCATCCTTGATCTCGTCGACCACGTGGTGCACGCCGAACTTCTGGCCGACCTTGACGCCGGCGCCCGCCCCGCGGTTGATGTAGTAGCTGCCGGCGCGCGTGCTCACGATCTGGCCTTCGGGCGCCGCCGGGGTCATCGACTGCAGCGACGCGGTCTGCTCGCTGAGCTTGAGCACTACCTGCTCGATGGCCGGCCGCAGCGCTTCCTGCGCCGCGCCCTGGTCGAAGGTCTGCTCGGCGCTCACGCCCTTGAAGTAGCCGCCGCCCATGCGCTTGTTGCCCTGGCCCACGGCCACGACCATCACTTCGCCGGTTTCGGTGTTGACCAGGCGCGCGTCGACCTTGCTCTCGGCGTTCGAGTAGCTGCCGCCGACGCCGCGCAGCCCAATCGAGGTGCGCTTGATCGAGAAGGCCGTGATCGAGCCGGTCAGAAGCAGTTGCACGCCGAGCAGCTTGCCCACCTTGGCAGCGGTGGCGGCCGTGACCGCGCCGCTGGCGCCGAGGTTCTGCTCGCGCAGGATCGCGTCGAGCTGGGCGCGTTCGATCACGGTGTACTTGCCGGTCTGCACCAGCTGCGTGGCCAGTTCGTCGGCCGCAGCGGCCCCGAGCTTGTCGCCCCAAAACGACCAGGTGCTGTTGTTCTCGAAGTTCGAGACCGCGATACGAACCTTCGCCTGCGCGAAGACCGTGGACGGCGCGCCCACCAGCACTGCGGCAAGCATCAGGACTACGGCTGTCAGTCGACCAAAGCGGACCATCGATCTCTCCTTCGCGCGGGGGACGCCGCGCCCGAAAATCTGCACGATATTGCCACAAGCTGCGCCGCGGGCCGAACTCGTTCGCCCCGGATATCGGCTCGAGCACGCCGCCGTAACAGCCCGGCACCACCTAGTAGCGACAAATGGCCGGCACCTTCCTCAGGCGTGCACGCCCGGCGCTTCGTGGCCGGTGCGCTCCACGTACTCGACGTACGACCCGGGGTAGATGTGGGGCTGCGCCTCGGTGCCGCTCTCCCCGCCCAGTTCGAGCACCCGGTTGCCGAGCCGGCGCAGGAAGGCCCGGTCGTGCGACACAAACAGCATCGTGCCCTCGAAGTTGGCCAGCGCCTCGAGCAGCATCTCCTTGGTGGCGAGATCGAGGTGGTTGGTCGGCTCGTCGAGCACCAGGAAGTTGGGCGGGTTGAGCATCATGCGGGCAAGGACCAGGCGCGTCTTCTCGCCGCCCGAGAGCGCGCGGATCTTCTTGTCCACATCGTCGCCCGAGAAGCCGAAGGCGCCGGCCAGACTGCGCAGCGTGCCGACCGACTCGTCGGCGAAGTCGTTCATCAGCTGCTCCTCGATGGTCAGAGCCGGGTTCAGCACTTCGAGTGACTGCTGCGCGAAGTAGCCCATCTGCAGGCTGGCACCCAAGCGGATGTCGCCCGCGTCGGGCGTCGTTTGTCCGGCAATCATCTTGAGCAGCGTGCTCTTGCCGGCGCCGTTCCTCCCCATCACGCACCAGCGCTCGCCGCGACGGACGGTGAGATTCACGCCGTCATGCACCACGCGCTTGCCGTAGGCCTTGGTCACACCCTCGAGAATGGCCACCTGGTCGCCCGACCGCGCCGGCTGGCGGAAGTCGAAGGTCACGAGCTTCCGGCGCTTGGGCAGCTCGATCTTCTCGATCTTGTCGAGCGCCTTCACGCGGCTCTGCACCTGCGCGGCCTTGGCGGCATGCGCGGCAAAGCGGTCGATGAAGCGCTGCTCCTTGGCCAGCATCGCCTGCTGACGCGCATAGGCGGCTTCACGGTTGGTCTCGCGAATGGCCCGCTCGCGCTCGTAGAAGTCGTAGTTGCCGGAATAGCTGGTGATCTCACCGCCGTCGATCTCGGCGATCTTGGTGACCAGGCGGTTCATGAACTCGCGGTCGTGCGAGGTCATCAGCAGCGCGCCCGGCAGGGTCTTCAGAAACGATTCGAGCCAGATGATCGACTCGATGTCCAAGTGGTTGGTGGGCTCGTCCATGAGCAGCACATCGGGCCGCCCGAGCAGCACGCGGGCCATGGCGACGCGCATCTTCCAGCCGCCTGAGAGCGCACCGACATCCCCGTCGATGCGGTCGTCTTCAAAGCCCAGGCCGTGCAGGATCTCGCGCGCCTGCGCCTCGAGCGCGTAGCCGCCGAGATGGTCGTATTCCTCTTGCACCTCGCCGAAGCGGGCCAGGATGCGGTCCATGTCGTCGGCCTGCGCCGGGTCGGCCATGGCGAGGTTGAGCGCTTCGAGTTCGTGGTGCAGGTCGCCCACGCGGCCGCTGCCGGCAATCGCCTCGTCGAGCACCGAGCGGCCGGCCATCTCACCCACGTCCTGGCGGAAGTAGCCGATCGAGAGCTTGCGCGGCACCGACACATCGCCCTCATCGGGCCCTTCTTCGCCGACGATCATGCGAAAGAGGGTGGTCTTGCCGGCGCCGTTCGGCCCGACGAGACCGACCTTCTCCCCCGGGTTGAGCTGGAACGAGGCGTCGACAAAGAGAACCTGGCGACCGTACTGCTTGCCGATGCGGGAAAAGGAAATCATGCTGGATCTCTTATGGTATCCCGCCCTCGCGACCGAAGCGGCCGCGACCCGGCCGTGGCTCCCCCCTGATAGGATCAACGGGATGCGTTCCTCTGTTTTCGTGCTGGTCGTGTGCGCGGCGTTGGCGGGTTGTCGTACGGCGGCGCCCAATCCGGCCACGGCGGCCGCGCGCGTGCCCGTGCAACCCGCGCCGCTGGTCGAGCCCGACAGCATCCGCTATGTGCGCGACGCCGCCGAGTACCGTGCGCTCGTGCTCCAGACCTACCGGCTGGCCACGGCGCAGGTCGAACGCGATGCCGCCGCACGGGCGCCCGGCACCTGGGCGGTGGTGCTCGACGCCGACGAGACCATCATCAGCAACCTCACCTATCAGACGGAGCGCGCTCGCGCCGGCCTCGGCTATTCAGTGGAGAGCTGGGCCGCGTGGGTGAAGCGTCGCGCCGCTACTCCCCTGCCGGGTGCCGCGGCGTTCCTGGCCCGGGTCAGAGCACTGGGCGGGAGGATCGCCATCGTCACAAACCGGCTCGGCTCGGAGTGCGACGACACGATCGCCGTGTTCACGCGGGAAGCGCTCGTCTACGACGCGATGATGTGCCGGTCCAACGGCAGCCCGTCCGACAAGAACCCGCGCTTCGAGGCCGTGCGCCTCGGTCAGTCGCCGGCCAGCGCCACGCCGGTGGAGATCGTGGCGTTTGTGGGCGACAACATCCAGGACTTCCCGGGGCTCAGTCAGAAGATGAAGGACGTCGGCGAGGCCGGGTTCAGCACCTTCGGCGTGCGCTTCTTC
>JBDTWC010000441.1:0-3663 GCA_040006875.1 Acidobacteriota bacterium
CGTGCCACCAGTGCTGCACGTCGCCTTCGACGTACTGGCGGCTGGCGGCGCGCAGCAGATGCGCCCGGGTCACATCCGGCCGCGCATGGCAGAGCGCGAGCACGTCCTGCAGCTGATCGCGGAACCCGAAGGCGCCGCCTGGCTGGAAGTAGCCGGTCCGGGCGTCGATCCGGCAACTGAGCGTCTGATAGAGCAGCCAGCCGTTCATCATCACGTCGAACGAGTCGTCGGGCGTGCGCACCTGCACCACGTCGAGCATCTCGGTCCAGCGCGCGCACGCGGCCTCGCCCGCCAGGCGGGTTCGTTCGAGCGGGCGGAACTCGTCGATGAGCCGGTGCGCGTGGGCCTCGTCGTCGCCCTGCCCGAGGATGAACGCGACCTCGCGCGATTCACCCGGCGCCAGCGTGAGGCTCACCTGCAACACCGCGCACGGATCGAGCCCCGCGCCGAACCGAGGCGCCAGCGTCGGCGTCGTGAAGGCCACGGCGTCGTCAAACGATCCATGACGGCCGAAGAAGGCGGCGCGGTCGGCGGTCGCCGAGGAGGGAGCCGCACTCGCGGCCAGGAACGCGACGCGCGCGCGGAACCCCTCGTTGAAGTGATTGCGCGCCAGCACCGCGCCGCGATCGCCGTCGTAGGACGTGACCACGTGCAGGTTGTAGCCGTCGCGCGGCGGCCCGAGCGCCCAGTCGTTGTAGGCAAACAGGCTGAGTTGACGCTTCGTAGACCCGGTGTTGGTGAGACGTAGGCGCGAGATCTTCACCGGCGCCGCCCCGTCGACGAAGACCTCGAGCACGGTGTCGAGACCGTCGACTGAGCGCGTGAACGACGACCGGCCAGGCTCGTGACGCACGTCGACGCGGCCATCCCCCGACCGGCGTCGCCGCGGTCCTGGGGTGGGCGTAGTGACCACGCCGGATTCGTCGTCGCGGATGAACAGGGCTTCGGCCGTGGGATCGACCACCGGGTCGTTGGCAAACGGCGTGAGGCGGTTCTCGCGGCTGTTGAGCGCCCAGGTGAACGCCGCTCCGGCCGCGGTGACCAGGGTGCCGAAGTGCGGCGTGGCGATCACGTTGACCCAGGGTTGCGGCGTTTCGTCGGCGTCGGCGAGCGGCACGATGAAGGCCCGGCCGTCAGGCGAGAACCCGCCGAGTCCAGTCGTGAGACCGAGCGCTGGCAGCGGCGGCGGCTCGACGGGCGCCCGCTCGACCACGCGGATGGGCAGCAGCGCTGGACCCGGCGCCACCGCGTGACGACGCGACGCCAGGAGGTCGAGTTGCGCGCCCAGATCGCCGGCGGTGCTCGTGAGCGCCACGCGGGCCACGGCGGCGAGCACCGTTCGTTCGTCGGCGTTCAGGTGATCGCGCCGCAGCAGGTAGACGCCGCCGGGCTGATGCTGCCACTGACGCCACGGGCCGCTGTCGAGGAGCGTCACAAAGCGCGCCTGCATCTCGTCGAGGTAGCTGATCGGGTGCTCGTTCACGATCACGACGTCGCACTGCAGACCCTTCAGCCGCCAGTACTCCTGCGCCTGGACCACGTGAGTGACCAGCGCGATGTCGCCGTCACTGCCGCCAGCGCGCACGAGCAGGATCGGCAGGTCGCCGGAGATGCCGTGACGCCACAAGCCCGACTGACCGAGCGTGTTGGCCTCGAGGTCGACAGGCGAGCGGCCGGACTCGTCCACATAGAGCAGGCACGACGCCAGTCGTTCGAACAGACGCGCGTCTTCGGAGCTGGCGCCGAGGTGGTGCAGCACGCTGCGCGCGTGCGAGAAGGCGAGCGCGAAGGCGCGGCCGGCAGCGGCCGGGTGATGATACTTCTGCGCCAGCGCCAGCGCAGCCTCGCGCGTCGGCGCCACGCCGGTCGAGAACGACAGGCGCACGTGGCCGGCGGGGGCCAGGCGCACCCGCTGGCGCAGGCTGCAGATCGCATCCAGCACCACGCCGGTCGTGCCCGACAAGGGCCGGCCATCGAGGGCGCACGGGAAGCGCGGCCCGCGCCCGCGGCCGAGGAAGCGCTCCCGATCGGTCTCCCACTCGGTGGCACCGGCGGGCACCCCTTCGAGGCTGAGCACGTGCACCGCCCACAGCTCGTCGTTGCCGCTCCGCGGCCGGCGGTGGCAGAGCAGGGCGGTGTTCTCGGGCGAGTAGTGCGTTTCCACGAAGAGCTTGCCGAAAGCGGGATGCGCGAGGTCGTCGATGGCGGCGGTGAGGGCCAGTTCGGCGTAGCTCGTGACCTCGATGTCGCGGCCGCGCAAGCCGCGGTTGCGCAGCGTGAGACGCCGCACCTCCACGTCGTCCTCGGGCGAGACCGCGATGTCGAGCTGCGAGGCGATGTCGCCGTCGCGGCGCACGAAGCAAGCCTTGTCGCTGTGGAACGTGACCGCGTACTCGTCGGCCTCGACCATGGTTGGCTGGTAGGCCGCCGACCACGTGGCCCCGCCGCGCACGTCGCGCAGGTAGACCGCATGGCTGCCGGGGTCGCGCGTGGCGTCGCGCCGCCAGCGCGTGACCGCGCGGCCATTCCAGGTGCTGGCGCCGCCGCCGCCATTGGTGACCACGGTAGTGTAGCGTCCGTTCGACAGGAACTGCGCGTGCGGCACGGCGGTGTGCGGCGAGCGGTAGCGGCGCACCGGCACCGCCGACGCGCGCGCCGGCACCGCCACCGCGACCACGGGCTCGGCCGCCGCCGAGGGTGCCGGGTGGGGCGCTCGTTCCTGCAGCAGCATCTCGGTGGCAGCCACGCGCGGATCGCGATGGAAGCGGCTGACCATGACGTCGCCGAGCACGGCGTTGGCGCACGCCACCACGCTCATGCCCTGGTGATGGCTCATGTAGGCGCGTACCACGGTGGCGCGGCCAGACTGGGGTTGTGCGCCCTCGGTCGGCTCGTGGTCGCGCGCGGAGTAGTCGATGGCCTCGAAGAAGCCGAATGCGCCTCGGGCACCCAGGCCTTCGAGCCGGCGGAGATTGGCGATCGCCCGCACTGGTGCGACCAGCGCGGCGAGGGCGGTGGCATAGGGCGCCACCACGAGCTCGTCGCCGATGCCGCGGGCCAGACCCAGACCGGGCACGCCGAATGCCTTGTACTGGTAGGTATCGTGGCGATCCATCAGCGCGTAGGCCGACTCGGAGATGCCCCACGGCACGTCGCGCTCGCGTCCGTAGTCGATCTGACGGCGCACCGCGAACCGGCACGACGCCTCGAGCAAGGTGCCGGGGAACACGCGCAGGACGAGCGACGGCATCAGATACTCGAACATGGTGGCGCTCCACGACAGGAGCACCGGCGCGCCGTGCACGTTGGTCACGCTGCGACCGAGGCGGAACCAGTGCGCGGCGGGTACGTCGCCCTTGGCGATGGCGACGAAGCTGGCCAGGCGCGCCTCCGAGGCGAGCAGGTCGTAGTAGGAGGCGTCGAGCCGGCCCGGGCCGTCGGCATCGGCGAGGCGATAGCCGACCGCGAACAACTGCCGCTGCGGGTCGTAGAGGAAATCGAAGGTCATCGGCTCGACCACGGCGGATGCGCGTCGCGCCAGGGCCTCGAGATGGGCGACCAGGGTGTCGTCCGCGGCGATCCTCCCGGCGTGCTCGTGGAGCCCGGCCGCAAGCGTCATGAGGGCGCCGGCAAGATTGCCGCTATCCACGGTGGAGACGTAGG
>JBDTWC010000442.1:0-3658 GCA_040006875.1 Acidobacteriota bacterium
GATCCAGTTCGAAGTCCTGCAGCACGAGGATGTGCTCGCGTGCCGCCGCAACTTGCGGAACCGCATCCAACGCCCCCCGGACGACCAGCGGAGCGGCTAGTCCGAGCGACACCTGCAGCGCCACCGAGCCATGCACGTGGGGATGCAGCCAGAACAGGCCGGCCGGATGATCGGCTGGGATGCGGAAGGCGTAGGTGCGCGACTCACCGGGAGACAGCTCGAGGAAGATGTTGTCGGCCGTCCCCTCCGGCGAGACATGCAGACCGTGGAAATGGAGATTGGTCGGCTCCGGCAGTTGATTCGTCAATCGAATCCGCACGTCATCGCCGGCCACGAGGTCCAGACGCGGACCCGGCACTTGGCCGTTGAAGCACCACAATCTGGCGGGATTTCCAGCGAGATCGACCCAGGTGTCGCCGGCCACCAACTCGATATCGAGACGCCCGTCGACACTGGCTAGAGACGCCTCGCCCGCGCCCTGCGCCGCGGCGGCCAATGGCCGGCCGGTGAACCGCGTCACGGTGCGGCTCGTCAGCACGGCAACACCGGCGGCCGCCCCAAACCCGACGAACGCTCTGCGCGTGGTGTTCATGCCCCTACCGCTCCCCTCCGGCTGGCCTGTGCTCGACCGGCGCCCCAGCGTGTGGATTGGCCGATCGCCGATTGATCTGCTGCCACACCTCGTCGTACATGCCCGCCGGGAGGTCTCCTTTCAGCGTGAACAGGAACGGCCGCACGTGCTCGCGCGTGCCCTCGAAGGCCGTGACCTCGAGCCGGTAGCGGTCCTGCCGCAACACCGAGTCGAGATCCGACCACCGCCAGAACCGCGCGAAGCCATCCCGCAGGGTGTCGAACGCCAGACCATCGTCGTACAGGGCCAGCGTGCCGTTCGTGTCAGTGCCCTCATGGTGGACGCTGGCGGTGAATGCGGGCGGCCCGTCGCGTGGAGGCAGCACCGCGGTGACGACTGGCTTGGTCACGCGGGCCAGCAGGAAGGCGACCAGTTGCGGCTCGATCGGCGTCGACATCGTGTACTCGTACGCCCGACTGGCGCCGAGGCGCCGCCAGCCGCGCGACTGGTAAGTTTCGATGACGAGCCGCCGAGACGCCTCGACGCGGAACTGCCGCACCTCGTCGAGGGTCCAGTGGCGGCGGTCCTTCAGTGACGCGGTCTCGAACACGACGCCGTCGGTCCCGATGCGCACGGTGCCCGGCCGGCTGCCGAACGCCTTGTCTTCTCGTGCGGCGAGGATAAACGGCTGGCCGTGAGCGGCAACGGGTCCAAGCACACTGCTCATGGCGGCGACGAGGATCAGGCAGCGGATCGACATGACGAACTCCTGACTAGTGGGCTGGTTGCGCCACGGCATGCTTGACCTCGGCGTGCCATTTCCACAGGGTGAAGATCACCGGATAGATGAGCAGCTCGAGCGCGAACGAGCTAACAACGCCGCCGACCATCGGCGCCGCGATGCGCTTCATCACGTCCGCGCCGGCGCCGTGGCTCCACATGATCGGGAGCAGGCCCATCAGGATGGCCATCACCGTCATCATCTTTGGGCGAATCCGCTTGACGGCGCCGTCCTCGACCGCTTCCTGGAGCTCGGCGAGGCTGTTCATGCGCCCCGCCGCCTTGAAGCGGGCGAACGACTGGTCGAGATACAGCAGCATCACGACCCCGGTCTCGGCGTCGACGCCGGCCAGCGCGATGATGCCGACCCACACGGCCACGCTCATGTTGTAGCCGAGCAGGTAGAGCAGCCAGACCGCCCCGATCAGCGAGAACGGCACCGCCAACAGCACAATCAGGATCTTGGCGAGGCTGCGGGTACTGAAGTAGAGCAGGACCACAACGATGAGCAGCGTGACCGGGATGACAATCCGCAGACGCTCGGCGGCACGTTGCATGTACTCGTATTGGCCGCTCCATTCGAGGGAGTAGCCTTCCGGCAGCGGCACCATCGCGGCGACCGACCGCTTGGCCTCCTCCACGTAGCTGCCGATGTCCCGGTCGGCGAGATCGACGTAGACATACCCAAGCAGCTGGGCCTGTTCGGTGCGGATCACCGTCGGTCCGCTGGTGAGGGTCACATCCGCGACCTGCTCGATGGGGATCTGGGCCCCGCCAGGCGTTGAGATCAACGTGCGCTTGAGCGAGGTGATGTCGCTGCGGTAGGCGCGCTGGTAGCGCACGTTCACCGGAAAGCGCTCCCGACCCTCGACGGTGGTCGTGATGTTGGCGCCGCCGATGGCCGACTCGATCACCATCTCCACGTCCTGCACGGTCAGGCCGTAGCGGGCGATCTGGTCACGCTTCACCGTGAAATCTAGGTAGTAGCCGCCGGTGACGCGCTCGGCGAACACGTTGCGGGTGCCCCGCACGCTGTTGATGGCGCCCTCGATCTGGGCGCCGATGGCGTTGATCGACTCGAGCTCCGGCCCGAAGATCTTGATGCCCACGGGCGTCCGGATGCCGGTGGACAGCATGTCCGTGCGCGCTTTGATGGGCATCGTCCAGGCGTTGACGACGCCGGGGAGGCGCACGAGCCGATCGAGTTCGGCCTCGATGCGATCGGGTGTCATGCCCGGGCGCCATTCGGCCTCGGGCTTCAAATTGATGATCGTTTCGATCATCTCGAGCGGCGCCGGATCAGTGGCCGAGTTGGCCCGGCCGGCCTTGCCGAACACCGACGCCACCTCGGGCACACTCTTGATGATCTTGTCCTGCAGGGCGAGAACCTGCTGCGCGGTCTGGACGGACGCGCCCGGCAGCGTCACCGGCATGTAGAGCAGCGTGCCCTCGTACAAGGGCGGCATGAACTCCGAGCCGAGCTTGAAGTAGACCGGCACGGTGCTCGCCATGAGCAGCACCGCCGCCAGGAGCGTGAGGGCGCGGTGGCGCAGCACCAGCCGCACGAACGGGTGGTAGATCCACATCAGGAACCGATTGACAGGGTTGCGCTCTTCCTTGGGAATGCGCCCTCGAATGAACAGCACCATCAGGAACGGCACGATGAGCACCGAAGTCAGCGCCGCAAACCCCATGGCGAAGGTCTTGGTAAAAGCCAGCGGCCGGAAGAGCCGGCCCTCCTGTCCTTCGAGCGTGAAGATCGGCAGGAACGACACCGTGATGATGAGCAGGGAGAAAAAGAGCGGGCGCCCGACCTCCTGTGCCGCCTCGATGAGGATGTCGGTGCGGGGCCGCCCGCTGGTGTCGTGCTCGAGATGCTTGTGCGCGTTCTCGATCATGATGATCGCGGCGTCGATCATCGCGCCGATGGCAATGGCAATGCCGCCCAGGCTCATGATGTTCGACCCGAGGCCAATCGCTTTCATGGCTACGAACGAGAGCAGAATGGCGAGGGGCAGGGTGAGGATCGCGACAAACGCGCTGCGCACGTGCCACAGGAAGACCACGCACACGAGCGACACGATGACGGCTTCCTCGATCAGCTTCTCGGTCAGGTTGTCGATCGCCCGCTCGATCAGATCCGACCGGTCGTAGGTCGTCACGAACTCCACACCCTCTGGCAGAGCTGGTTGCACCCGCTCGGCCACCGCCTTCTTGATGTTCTCGATGACGCCGTAGGTGTCGACGCCGTAGCGGATGACCACGATCCCGCCGGCGACGTCGCCCTCGCCGTTCAGCTCGGCGACG
>JBDTWC010000443.1:0-3641 GCA_040006875.1 Acidobacteriota bacterium
TGGCGTGCCACTGCACTTCCTTGTCGTCCTTCTCCACGAGCAGCGGCACGAGCGCCAGCAGCCACAGGTAGGACAGCACGATCATCACGCCGCGGTTGCTCGACTGGGTGCCGCCGCTGGGAAGTGGTGGCGGGGTAGTGGCGTCTGCCATCGGAGCCTCTCTCTGGCCGCGGAAGGGTCGGGCCGTGCCGTGGAGTCTACACAAAGGCTGGGCCTTCTGCCACTTTGCTGCGCCTGCCCGCCGCGGCCCGCGTCACCCGGGCAGATCGCTGGGGTAAGCTTGCTCGGATGGTTTGGAGGGCAGTGTGATGTCAGACGGAATACAGCCGGCGCAGGTGCTCGAGGCCCTCAAGGCCGTCGTCGACCCCGAGTTCCGGAACGACATCGTGACGCTCGGGATGCCGAAGGGGATCACGGTGGCCGACGGCATCGTGGCCTTCACCCTGGAACTGCCCACGCCCGCCCATCCCGCGCGCACGGCGATCGTTGACGCGGCGCGGGGCGCCGTGGCCGCGCTCGACGGCGTCACCGGCGTGGAGATGGCCGTGACCGCCGTCGTGAAGTCGGTCACCAAGCCCGAACACGGCAAGCCGCCGCTGCCTGGGGTGAAGAACGTCATCGCCGTGGGCGCCGGCAAGGGCGGCGTGGGCAAGACGACCGTGTCGGTGAACCTGGCGCTGGCCCTGGCGCAGATGGGCGCCAAGGTCGGCATCCTCGACGGCGACGTCTACGGGCCCAACGTGCCGCTGATGTTCGGCCTCACCGCCGAACTGGGCACCGACGGCCAGAAGATCGCGCCGGCCGAGAAATTCGGCGTGCAGATCGTGTCGATGGCGTTCATGGCCACCGACGATCAGGCGCTCATCTGGCGCGGCCCAATGCTGCACAGCGCCATCCGTCAGTTCTTCACCGACGTGGCCTGGAAGGATCTCGACTACCTGATCATCGACATGCCGCCCGGCACCGGCGACGTGGCCCTGTCGCTCAGCCAGACGGTGCAGGTGGCCGGCGCCGTGGCCATCACGACGCCTCAGGTGGTCTCGATCGCGGACACGCGGCGCGCCGTGCGGATGTACGAGAAGCTCAACATCCCGGCGCTCGGCGTGGTCGAGAACATGAGTTACTACGCCTGCCCGAACTGCCACATCGAGAGCGACATCTTCGGCCACGGCGGCGGCGAGGCCCTGGCCACCGAGATGTCGATCCCGTTCCTCGGACGGCTGCCGGTCTACCAGCCGATCCGGATCGGCGGCGACCGCGGCATCCCGCTGGTCGTGGCCGAACCGCAGTCGCCGGCCGGACGCGGCTTCTTTCAACTGGCCGAGCGGGTCGCCATCCGCACCGCGATCGCGGCCCACGAGAACGCGATCCGGCACAAGGGCAAGATTCCGCTTATCCAGGTGCGGTAGCGCGGCTGCGGCACCTGGCGGGCGGAATTGTTCAGGCGCGATCCGAGCTTCGCTCCAGTCGCCCGAGCGCCATGAATCCAACGATCGGACCAAGCGCCAATAGCCAGGCCGCGTAGTTCCATCCGACGCTCGTCGCCACGCGAGGCAGCAAGTCGATCGACACCATCGTGAGCAGGAAGCCCAGTGACGTCTGCAGCGTGAGCGCGGTGCCAATCGCATCGACGGGCGCGCGTTCACTCACGAGCGCCGAGAATTGGGCCGAGTCGGCCACCACCGCGAAGCCCCACACCATCACCAGCAGGTAGAGCCAGGCCGGATGGCGCCCGAACACCGCGGTCGTGGCCAGACAGCAGGCGCCGGAAACGACCAGCGCATAGCGCGCCACGCGAGCCTTGCCCCAGACATCGGCGGCGCGGCCGGCCACGGCGCAGCCGAGGGCGCCGCTGCCGATGGCCACAAACGCCACCAACGACGCGTGCGCCGCCGGCGAGGGCACGCCACTGGCCGCGAGGCTGGCGCCAGCAAACGCCGCCACCCACGCCCACATCGCGTAGAGCTCCCACATGTGGCCGAGATAGCCGAGCGTGACGACGCGCACCTCGCGCACCGCGAAGGCGCGGCCGATCGCGCCGAGGCTGAAGGGCGCGGTGGCGGGTACGAGCGGGCCGTCGCGCACCAGCACCAGCGCCGCCAGGCCGCCGGCCGCCGCCAGCAGCGAGGTCCATACGATCGGCGTCTGCCAGGCGCTGCCGAAGATCGCCGTCACCAGGTGCGGCGTGGCCTTGCCCAGCGTGAGGGCGCCGACGAGCACGCCGAGGGCGTAGCCGCGCCGCGTGCGGAACCATCCGGCCGCGATCTTCATGGCCGGCGGATAGACCCACGCCAGGGCGGCTCCGGTGGCCAGCCGCGACGTCAGCAGCCCGGCCGGGCCGCGCACGACGAACACGGCCGCGTTGGCGGCTGCGCCGAGCAGGCACCCGGCGGTCATGAGGTGGCGCGGATTGACGGCGTCGGCCAGGTTCAACCCCGCCGTCAGCAGCGTGCCCACGACGAAGCCCGCTTGCACGGCCATCGTCAGCCCTGCGCTCTGTGGATCCGAAAGCGCAAACGCGGCGGCGAGCGACGGGGTCACCGCCGTGGCCGAGAACCACAGCGACATGCCGAGCAACTCGGCGGCGGCCAGCGCAAACAGCATCCGCCACGCGCGCGGGCTGTCCTGGGCCGTGGCTGTGGCCGCACTCACACTCACGCGGCCGGCAACCCACGCCGCGGCGGCACGCCTGGTCCGGTCGCTACTCCACTCACGCCAGAGCCTGCTCGAAGGCGCGGGCGAGATCGACCGCCGTCGTGCGGGTCCACGTCTCGTTCACCGCGAGCGTCACGGTGGTCTGGCCGGCCGGGGCCGCGAGGGCCACGCCGCGCTCGGCCAGCCGCGTCGCCACGACGTGGGCGGCGATGCCGGTGAAGGTGAGGCGCGTGAGGTTGGTGCCGTTCGGGATGCGCTCGACCGTCACGCGCGGGTGGGCCGCGATCGCGGTATAGAACGCCTCCGAGACCGCGACTGCGCTTGTGAGTCGGCCGGCAAAGCCGTCCATGAAGTGACGCGCCACCAGGGCCGCGTTCCACCCGACGGCCAGGTTGCCGCCAAACATCCGGCGGGTGTGGAACATGCCGTCGAGCACGCGCGCCGGTCCGGCGAGGATGGCGCCGATGCCGCAATTGAAGTACTTCCACAGCGACACGTAAACGGTGTCGAAGGGGGCGGCGTATTGGGCCGGCGTGATCCCCGTATAGGCCGAGGCGATGAACAGGCGCGCGCCGTCGAGGTGCGTGCCGATGCCGTGATCGCGGGCGAGCGCCGCGATGCTGCGCATCTCGTCCCAGTCAAACTGCGCGCCGGTCAAGCGCCGAATCGGGCTCTCGATGGCGATCGCGCCCACGTCGGTGGCCACGCGGCCGCCGGCGGTGCGGGTGAGCACGGCTTCCACCTCGGCGCGCGTGAAGGTGGCGCGCTCAGGCGCCAGTGGAATCGACGTCAGTCCTGAGAGCGTCTGACAGGCATCACCGGTGTCGTTGTAGATATGACTCATCTCAGGCACGATCACCCGCCGCCTCGACCCGGCCAAGGCGCGCAGTGCCAAGTGATTGGCCAGCGTGCCGGAGGGCATGAAGACCGCCTTCTCCTTGCCGAGCAGCTGCGCCCAGTGGCGCTCGAAGCGTTCCACCTCGCCG
>JBDTWC010000444.1:0-3632 GCA_040006875.1 Acidobacteriota bacterium
ACGGCACCCTGCCACTTCTGGGCGTGCGTCCGGCGCTCGGTCGCGGCTTCACGCTCGACGACGACGCGCCGGGCGGACCCGACACCGTTCTGGTCAGCCATGCCTATTGGCTGCGGGCGTTGGCTGGCCGCGCCGATGCCATCGGCCAATCCGTGGTGGTCGACGGCAAGGGCCGGCAGGTCATCGGCGTGCTTCCCGAGGGCTTTCGCTTCCTGCGCTACGACCCTGCCGTCGTGCTTCCATTCCGCCTGAATCCGGCGGAGGTCTTCGTGGGCAATTTCGGTTCGCAGGGGCTGGCCCGGCTGAAGCCGGGTTCGACCATCGAGCAGGCCAACGCCGACATCGCCAGGCTCGTGCCCGATCGCTTCCCGCTGCCGCCCGGTTTCAGTCGCCAGATGTTTGACGAGATCCGCCTTGGACCGCTCGTGCGACCTCTGGCGGTTGACGTGATTGGCGACATCGGCCAGGTCTTGTGGGTGCTGCTCGGCACCGTGAGCATCGTGTGGCTCGTGGCCTGCGCCAACGTGGCCAATCTGTTCCTGTTACGGGCGGAAGCCCGGCAGCAGGAACTGGCGGTGCGCGCGGCCCTCGGCGCCAGCGTGGCGCAAGTGGCGCGGGCGTTACTGGCAGAGGCCCTGATTCTCGGCCTGGCTGGTGGGGCGCTGGGCCTGGCGCTGGCCTACGGCGGCATCCAGTTGCTGGTCGCACTGGCCCCCGCGGAACTGCCCCGGCTGTCGGACATCGCGCTCGATCCGATCGTGCTCGGCTTCACGCTGGCCCTGTCGCTGGGCGCGGGCCTGCTGTTCGGGCTCATTCCGATCGTGAAGTACGCCAAGCCGCGGATCGGGAACGCCCTCAAGCAAGGCGGCCGCGGTTCGAGCGATGGGCGGGAGCGGCACCGCGCCCGGAATGGCCTCGTGGTGGCCCAGATCGCGCTCGCGCTTGTGCTGCTCGTTGCCTCGGGCCTGATGATTCGCACCTTCGTCGAGCTGCGCGGCGTGGCGCCCGGCTTCTCCGCGCCCGAAGACGTGCTGACGGTGCGGGTCTCGATTCCCGCCGCGCTCATCGCCGACGCCGAGCAGGTGGCGCGCACTCACGAGCAGATGGTGCGTCGGATCGAAGCGATCCCCGGCGTGACGTCGGTGGGCTTGTCGTCGTCGATCACGATGGACGGCATGCACAGCAGCGACCCGGTGTTCGTGGAAGACGAGCCGCGCCCCGAAGGGCAGATGCCGCCGCTCAGCCGCTACAAGTGGATCACCGCCGGCTATTTCACCACCATGGGCAATCCGCTCGTGGCCGGGCGCGACTTCACCTGGAACGACATCCACGGGCAGACGCCGGTGGCGATCGTGAACGCCAGCCTGGCGCGCGAGCATTGGGGCAGTGCGGCCGCGGCCGTGGGTCGCCGCATTCGCAACAACCCCAAGGGCCCGTGGCGCGAGATCGTCGGCGTGGCCGGCGACGATCGCGACGACGGCGTCGCCAAGCCGGCACCGGCGACGGCCTATTGGCCGATCCTGATGCGCGACTTCTGGAACCCAGGGGTCTTCACGCAGCGCTCGCTGGCCTATGCCGTCCGATCGTCACGCCTGCGCTCGCCAGAATTCCTGCGCGACCTGCAGCAGGCCGTGTGGGCAGTGAATCCCAACGTGCCGCTGGCGCGCGTGGCGACGCTCGACCAACTCTACCGCCGGTCGATGGCACAGACTTCGTTCGCGCTGATAGTCCTCGGCATCGCGGCGAGCGTGGCGCTGCTGCTGGGGCTGGTCGGGATCTACGGGGTGGTCGCCTACGTCGTGTCGCAGCGGCGCCGCGAGATCGGCATTCGCATCGCCCTCGGCGCCTCGAGCGGCGCTGTGCAGAGGTTGTTCGTGCGGCGCGGTCTGCAGCTGACCGCCGTCGGGCTCGGCGTCGGCGTCGTGGCGTCGGCGGCGGTGATGCGCGTCCTCTCGTCGCTGCTCTTCGGCGTGAGTCCCTTCGACCCGCTCACCTACGCCGCCGTCGTCGCCACGCTCGGCAGCGTGGCGCTGCTGGCCACGTGGCTGCCGGCTCGTCAAGCGGCGCTCGTCGAGCCCTCGCTCGCGCTCCGATCGCAGTAGGTTGCGCCGCGGGGAAGTGGGCCTGCCCTGGTGCTAGACTCCAGGCCATGAAACTGGCCCTGGTGCAGCAGCACGCCACCCGCGACAAGGCCGCCAACATAGCGCGCGGTCTTGCGGCCGTCGATCGCGCGGCGGCGCTCGGGGCGCAGGTGATCTGTTTTGCGGAGCTGGCCTTCGAGTGGTTTCATCCGCAGGTGCCCGCCGACGTCAACATGCGCAGCCTGTCGGAGCCGCTCGAGGGCCCGCTCGTCACGGCCTTCAAGGCCAAGGCGAAGGAGCACGGCGTGGTGCTGGTGCTCAACTTCTTCGAGCGCGACGGGCTCGAAACCTACGACTGCTCGCCGGTCATCGACGCCAACGGCATCGTGCTCGGCATGACGCGGATGGTGCACATCACCGACTACGCCTGCTTCCACGAGCAGGGCTACTACACGCCGGGCGATACCGGCGCGCCGACCTACGACACCAAGTTCGGCCGCATCGGCGTCGCCATCTGCTACGACCGGCACTTTCCCGAGTACATGCGCGCGCTGGCCCTGGCCGGCGCCGACCTGGTCGTAGTGCCCCAGGCGGGCACGGTGGGTGAGTGGCCCAATGGCCTCTACGAGGCCGAGATGCGCGTGGCGGCGCTGCAGAACGGCTACCACGTGGCGCTCTGCAACCGCGTCGGCCAGGAAGACTGCGTCGACTTCGCCGGCGAGTCGTTCGTGTGCGGGCCCTTCGGCGAGATGATCGCCCAGGCGCCGCTCGGCGTGGATCATCTGCTCGTCACCGACATCGACCTCATGGCCAACGACCGGTCGCCGGCCCGCAAGCTGTTCCTGCGCCATCGCCGCCCCGACCTCTACGCGGCGTGGGTGGGGCGCTAATGGCGCTGCCGTCAGGGTTGGCCGCTCCAGCGGCGGCGCCGGCCACACCCGCGCTGCGGCGCGCGCTCGGCAAATGGGACCTGACCGCGATCGGCGTCAACCAGGTGATCGGCGCCGCCATCTTCATCCTGCCGGCGCAGGTGGCGCAACTCGTGGGTAACTGGGCGCCGCTGATGTTCCTGAGCGTCGGCCTGGCGTCGCTGCTGGTCGCGCTGTGCTTCGCGGAAGTGGGCAGCCGCTTCGACACCACCGGCGGACCGATCGGCCCGGCCCGCGCCGCCTTCGGGCGTTTCGTCGGCTTCGAAGTGGGCTGGATGCTGTGGTTCAGCCGCGTGTCGAGCGGCGCGTCGGTGATCAATCTGCTCGCGGTGGCGCTTGGCTACTACTGGCCGGTGCTGTCCGACGGCGCGCCGCGGACGCTAATCATCCTGGCCGTACTGGCCGTGCTCACCTGGGTGAACCTGCGCGGGATCAAGCAGTCGTCGTGGCTGGTGAATTTCTTCACCATCGGCAAGCTGCTGCCGCTGTTCGTGTTCATCGCCGTGGGTGTGTTCTTCGCCGACCTGAGCCGCAACCTGCCGTCGGGACCGGCGCCGCTCGGGCAACTCGGGCAGGCGGCGTTGCTGCTGATCTTCGCCTACGGTGGTTACGAAGTGACCGG